>JBJFAC010000042.1:0-7183 GCA_051887715.1 Candidatus Neoclostridium sp. | reverse complement strand
ACCTTTAGGACCTTGTTCGCCGGTGTCGCCCTTGGGACCTTGCTCGCCGGTATCGCCTTTAGGACCTTGCTCGCCTGTGTCGCCTTGCGCTCCGGTCACGTCGCCCAGATCGAGCTTGCTGCCGTTATCGAGCACGAGAATCAGCCTGCCGTCCTCTATCGAAGCCGACTTGATTCCGTTCCCGTCCGCGCCCTTGCACGCGACCGAAAGAGTCAGCGCCGCGCAAACTGCAATACTTACGAAAACGTTAAGTAGTTTTTTCATCACGTTTCTCCTGTTTGATTTTTTATATTTCTTCGGTTTTTCAGCGGAATACACGTAATTATTTTTGATATATTCGTAAATTCAGCCGAAAAACCGTAGTTTTCTTATTTCACGATTTTTTGTAAAAAAAGACCACGACCTAAAAAATTACGCCTTTTTATTTAAAAAGCAATAGTTTTTTGCTTATTTTTTGGCAAAAAAATCACGGGCTTTGGGTTTGTCTGCGTTCCTGCATTTGTTTGCGATAGGCGACGGGGCTTATTCCCTCTGCGCGCCTGAAGGTTTTGGTAAAATAAGCGCCGTCGGAAAAGCCGCAGTCAAAGGCGATCTCGGTAACGCTTTTATTGCTTTCGGCAAGCAGTTTTTTAGCCTTGTAAATGCGGCGAGAGGTCACGTATCTGACGACCGACGTACCCGTTTGACGTTTAAAGACGTGGCAAAGGAAGTATTTGCTTATGGCGAAATGCCCGGCAATAGTATCCAGCGTTAGATCTTCGCCGTAATGCTCGTCGATAAACGCGATGATTTTTTCCACAGATTCGTCCTCGTCGGACAAGGCGAACGCGCGTTTTTTATTTTTGAAAATTTCAATAAGCTCCGACAAAATAACCCGTTTAGCCTTGTCGCTTTGCTCTTCGGTCAGCTTGTCTATAAGCCTGTCGACCTTTTCGCGATCGGACGGATCGTTTATAGAGTAGCACGTTACGCCGTCGGAGTAGAGGCGCTTTAGTACTGCGTCGGCGCTTTCGAGAGTGAGAAGATAATCGACGTATTCCTCGTCGGAGAAATATTTTTTCTCGGCGTAGGGGTTTTTCTTGCCGTCGTATTCGCCGAGCTTGGATATGATTTTTTTGAATTCGCACTTACCGCTGACGTTTTTGCCCGCAAGGACGTCCGCCTCGGTAAAGCGTGCGTACAGAATTTCGCGCGCCTGTTTTTGCGCCGCTTCTAACGATCGGGCGTAGCCGCGCTCGAAGTCGTAGGTAATATATATAAAGCCGTCCGATTCCACTCCGTCGGGGTAGGAAACGGGATCGCGCTTATCGATAAGCAGACCGCCCTGCCAGGTTTTGCAGTCGTCGGCAGAGATAAAAGCGGTCAGCTTTTCGCGTTTTTTGGAGTCGTTGGTGACGAGAAGAACGTTGCCGCTTTTCAGTCTGCGCACGAAAAAGCGGGAGTTGGGCGAGAGTATGCCCGTATCCTTGCCTTCCGTCCAGGTAAAGCCGCCGTCAAACGAGTAGCAAACGCCGATACCGTAGTAGGTGCGCACGAACATCGCCAGCCTGCCGTCGCCGAGTTCGACTATCATGTGCTCGTCGTAGCATCGGTCGGGAACGTTGGCGCCGCCCAGCCGCGTAAACGTTTTGCCCTCGTTGACCGTTCTTACGGCGTAAGCCAGCCGCGGCATTTTGATTTTCACGGAGTCGTAGGGGCTTATCACGCTTTCTTTCCACACCGCCATCGGGAAAAGCCATTCGCCCGAGCTTAGAACGGTGGGCTTGTTGAGCATAACGCCGTTTCCGATTTTTCGTTCCTCCCCGAAGACTATTTCGTCCGCGTCGGGATTATCGCAAACGGCGGCGTAGACGTAAAGGTCGGGCATTACCGACCAGATAAGCCACAGTCTGCCCTTCGGATCGATCCACAGCGTGGGATCGTAACAGCGCCTGTTCTTGCCGGCGTAGGCGACCAGCACGGGTTCGCGCCAGGTTTCGCCGTCGTCGCTGACCGCAAGCACGCAATAATTGCCGTTGGTTTCGCCCGTTTCACCCGTGTAGAACACCGAAAAACATCTGCCGTTTTTGGTGCGCTCGAAGGACGGTATGCCCTGCCACACGCGCTTGGTGGGAGCAAACCGCGCCAGCTCCCGTCGGTCAGATATCAGCATTTTTCCGATTTGATTCATTTGCTTTCTCCAAGCGTTTTTTCTTTATTATACCACGAGCAAAGCCGCCGCGCTATAATTATCTTGCCCGTTTTTAATATTATTTGCCCGACTTAAGGAGTTTTTAAGGCGCGGAAGAGAATCCGCCGCCGCATTATGATTTTAACAGCGCGCGGATTGAAAGTATTGCAAGCAGGGGCGAGCACCGCTCGTCCGTGTTTATTAAATCGCAATGTGTTTTGCGATATTCCCGTTCAATTATCGTATCAAGCACAACACCGTAGGGGCGAGCATTGCTCGTCCGTGTTCCTGCGCAATATCCGTTTGATTATTTCCCACGCACAACACCGTAGGGGCGACCATCGGTCGTCCGTGTTTTTGTTTTTTCGTAAAAACTAAATCTTCGCACTATTCAACATCTTTGGCTCCATCCGGGAGGGAGCTGGCGCCGTAAGGCGACTGAAGGAGAATGCGTCTTTAAAAATAAATTGCAAACCGTGGTTTATAATATAGCAAATTAGGACGAGCAATGCTCGCCCCTACAATTTCTTCGCTTATCAAAAACAGAAAACTGCCGAAAGAGAGCGAAAAATTATTTTTTCTTTTCTTCGCGGCGTTTATCGTTGATAAAATCGACGGCTTTTTCGTCGATGACCGTAATGCCCTCCTGCTTGGCGATAGAAACCATCTGGGAGAGAGCGGCTTTCAGGAACACGCGCGGAATTTTGGTCAGCTTTTCGCACGCTTCGCGAGTGAAGGTAACGTCGGGATCGATACGCTTTGCCGCGTATTCCACCGACTGCACGTCGCCGTCCTTTGCCTGGATATTTTCCTTAAAGGGCGTGCGGTGCTTGCTGCACCAGAAATATTTGCTGTCGCGATAGCCGTAATCCACGGGCACGGGCGGGAACAGCGACGGAGCCGCCTGATTGATAATGCCGTTATAGTACTTCTCTTTCATGAGTATTTTATCGATAAAAAGAATGAAATGCGCGCCGAATTTGCTGGTTATGCCGTTGAAATTGCGGTAGGGCGGCTCGTAACCTTCAAGACAGCCGGGTTTATCCTCGAAGGCGTTTTCCAGGCTGTCGTTCCAGGTGCACTCGAACACCTGAAAGGCCTCTTCGACGATCTTTGGGCGATCGCCCTCGGCTTGCCCGTCCTTCAGCGTAAAAATGCAGTCCTTCATCTTTTCGGCGGTAGTCAGTCCCGGAAATCCCAGTCGCACCGCCTCGCGGAAATATTTTTTGTCGTCCGGGATAAAGTTAAGCGACGCTTTTTTGGTGCGCAGAATGTTTTGCGCCGTGTTGGAGCTGTTGCGACACTCCAGAATCATCGCGTAGCGGTCCTTTCCGGCGATATAATACGGAAAGCACAGCGAATACGAGCCCAGATTGGTCTGCCCGTCCTCGGAAACGGTGGAAACAAGTATGGTCGGCATGGGAATATACGACGACGTCTGATAAAAATTGTCCACGATACGAACGTCTTTAAATTCGTTTTTCATAATGAACCCCCTTTTAAGGTCAGCGCGAATTTCGGCTTCCGCTTTTGCGCTTCTTTTTCGCCCGATACGCTAATCGAAGCGGTAAGTAAAGACGCTTGCGGCAAAAGTCCGATCGCCTTATATTATACCCCGAAAAAATAAAAAAGTCAACGGCGTAGTTATGCGTTCGGCTTTTCGACGGTAAAAAAGTAACAATAGAGCGGAAAAAAGGTCTTTATCGTATATTGACAACGCGCGGAAAATGTGGTAGATTATGTATAACACGAAAATTCATAAGAGGAATTACGATGGAAAAGCAATTTAATTACGACGGCAAAACGTTTTTCTTTACGTGCGGCGACGGAATAGGCGTGGAAATGCGCCCGCTTCCCTCTAAGGACGACGTTTTTTACTACGAAATAAATTTCAGATGGGAAAAAGAATGCTTTCCCGATCAGATCTCGCTGGAATGGGAAATTCCTGCCGTAAACGCGTATTATCTGTGGGACGCGCTGGACAAAAGGCGCGATTTCGCGTTTTACAATCGGGCAACGCAGTCGCGCGTGGCAAGCGGAATACCGCTTAAAGCGCTGGTTTCCAAAAAGAGCGAAAACGCCTGCACGGTGGCTCTGTCCGACGTGGAAACGCCGTTGTCCGTGTTTATGCGCGCCGACTGCACCAGCGGCAACGCGCATATCGGCGTGGACTTTTTCACTATGCAGACGGGACCGTTTTCCGAGTACCGCGCCGTTTTGCGCATAGACGAGCGCAACGTGCACTTCACGCAAGCCGTGACAAGCGCGACGGAGTGGCTGAAAAACGGAATAAAGCGAGATTTTCCCGTGCCCGAGAGCGCCGCAATGCCGATGTACTCCACCTGGTATTCGTATATGCAGAACGTGACCGCCGGAAAAGTGCTGGAGGAATGCCGCGAAGCCGTGAAATACGGCATGAAAACCGTTATCGTGGACGACGGCTGGCAGATCGAAAAAAGCGACGGAGCGTACGGCTCGTGCGGAGACTGGCAGCCTGCGCCAAGCAAGTTCCCGGATATGAAAGGCTTCGTGGGCAGTCTGCACGAAATAGGAATGAAGGTTATGCTGTGGTACGCCGTGCCCTTTATCGGCGTAAACGCGAAAATTTATCCCGAATTCGAGGGCAAATATCTGTACGATCTGCCCGATCACAAGTGTTCGGTGCTCGATCCGCGCTATCCCGAAGTGCGCCGCTATCTCTCGGATACCTACGTGAACGCGGTCAAAAATTGGGGGCTCGACGGGTTGAAGCTGGACTTTATCGACAGGTTCAAAACCAACGGAACGGTGTGCGACGGAATGGATTATTGCTCGGTCGAAAGCGCGGTAACGGCACTATTAAGGCAGATTTCCGCCGCATTGCACGAGGTCAATCCCGATATTATGATAGAATTCCGCCCGCCGTACTTCGGTACGGTGATCGGCACGTACGGCAATATGATGCGCGTGTGGGACTGCCCTCTCGACGGCGCGACCAACAAAACGCAAAGCGTCAATTTAAGGTTGGTTTCGGGCGATTGCGCGGTTCATTCGGATATGATTTATTGGCACGACGACGAAAGCCCCGAAAACGTCGCTTGTCAGCTGTGGGGAACGATGTTCTCCGTGCCGCAAATCTCCGCAAGAATGAATTCGCTATCCGGCGGACAGGCGCTCGCGCTTAGTCGCTACCTCTCATATTGGTCGGAAAACGCGCGACTGCTGCTGAATGAAAACGTGCGCGCAAATCTGTGCGAAAACGGCTATGACCGCATTGAAACGTCGGACGGGAATAAGCG
The DNA here is from genome assembly GCA_051887715.1 of Candidatus Neoclostridium sp. Taxonomy (GTDB): domain Bacteria; phylum Bacillota; class Clostridia; order Christensenellales; family Pumilibacteraceae; genus Neoclostridium. The sequence continues at coordinate 1,735 of JBJFAC010000042.1, read as the reverse complement.
CGTCTGCCTGCTCTGCGCCGCAACGGACGTGGAACTCGGCAACGAAAAAACGCTGGAGGTTGTCAATATGACCGACAGCGCGCGCCTTTACGTAAATAATCCGTTGGAGGAAAAACTTTTAGTCACCGCTCTGGATTGTATGGGAAACGTCACCTTCAAAGCGGAGACGTCCGACCGCCTTTTCGCCGTTCCCACCGCCTTTTGCGGTATGCTCTGCATTACCAAACGGTAATTTTCTTAACCCCAAGCGCGAAAAACCGCCGCCAAGCCCTTTGCCGCCGCCGTTTATTTTCGGTCGGTCAGGAGCAAAAGAGGTCGTAATTAAAAAGACGCATTCTCCTTCAGTCACCTGACGGCGACAGCTCCCTCCCGGATGGAGACAAAAAGGTCGAAAAGTGCGAAAACATTGGTTTTTACGAATTAAATTTAAAAAGGCGGACGACCGATGGTCGCCCCTACGGTGTTGTTGGGCGGGGGAAATACAACAATTGAACGGGAACATTGCAAAAACACGGACGATCGGTGCTCGTTATTACGGCGGATAATATAATAGCCAAAAACAGAATGGATTGCTTCCCATTAGCCTCCCTCCGCGTTGGTTACTCGTATCTCTTGTTTCCCTCTGCGTTGTTTTTTTCCATTAGTTCCCTCTGTGTTGATTACTTCCCTCTTGCCTCCCTCCCAAGTCGGTTTTTCTGCGAAGCGTGTGTTGGTCTTTCTCTCTAGCCTCCCTCCGGGAGGGAGGGGGACCGCGTCAGCGGTGGAAGGAGCAAGCGACTAATAAATATATCCTTAAAAGAAAAACCTGTAGGGGCAAGCATTGCTCGTCTGCAAAACGTTAATTTGTTGTGGTGGGGCGACTATCGGTCGTCAGCAAAACGTAATTCCATTGTAGGGGCGAGCATTGCTCGTCCTTAAATCATTAATTTCATAAAAGAAGATAAAATGTAGGGGCGAGCATTGCTCGTCCTAAAATCGTTAATTCCAGAAAAGAAGATAAAATGTAGAGGCGAGCACTGCTCGTCCTAATTTTCTATATTGTTAAACCACGGTTTGAACCTAATTTTAAAAAGACGCACTCTCCTTCAGTCGCCTGACGGCGCCGGCTCCCTCCCGGATGGAGCCATAAGAGGTTGAACAGTTGCGAAAACTTTGGTTTTTGCGAAAAAACAAAAACGCGGACGAGCAATGCTCGCCCCTACGGTGTTGTTGGGCGGGGGAAATACAACAATCGAACGGGAAAATCGCATAAACACGGACGTGCGGTGCTCGCCCCTACGGCTTTGTTGGGGCAACAATCGAACGGGAAAATCGCATAAACACGGACGTGCGGTGCTCGTTATTACGGTATTGTGCGTGGAAAATAATCGAACGGATATTGCGCAAAAAAGCCGAAGAGCGAACGTCGTTCGAGCTCTGCGGCTTGATGAGAAAACGCGGTAATTATAAATTGCGCTTTCGGGAATTTGTATTATTCTACGTCGACGGCAGAAGCGCTCGCCTCCAATTAAATGAAATTTCGTTCGGCGTTCAATAAGTATTCATTATCTAACCTAATAGTAATTTTGCTCCACTGTGTCGGCGTTCCCGTATAGTTTACTTTTTCAAGTCCTGTACAATAATCGAAAGCTGCGATTCCTATTCTTATGATATTGCCATGCAAGGTAACGCTCGTTAACCGACTGCAACTATAGAACGTGTAATCGTTAATATTTGTGACTCTGTTCGGAATGGT
>JBJFAC010000041.1:0-1654 GCA_051887715.1 Candidatus Neoclostridium sp. | reverse complement strand
ATTCGAGAATTACGTCGCCGCGCCGTTTTTTCAATTCCAGAACGCATTCGGCAAAGAAAACGTCGCCGCCCTGCGCCATTCCCGATATGAACCGCGTGAAGCCCTCGTCCGCCGCTTCGGTAACGCGCCTCATAATAGCCGATTTTGCCTGTTGGCAGCGCTCGTCCGTTTCGTCGTAGCCCCAGGGTAATTTTTCGGGGCGGTTGCCCGTAAATGCACACGTTCTTTTCATATCGGCTATTATAGCACAATATGCGGCGATATGCAAAGTTTTTTTGCCTGTTTTTTTCGTAACGAACGCAATTTTTTGTATTTTTTTGCCGCCGCGACGCGCCGCTTCCGTTAAAGTAAAAAAAATCCCCCTTCGCCGTCAGCCGCAAGAGGGATTTTTTATTGATTCAGTTTGCAATTAAAAGTCGCTGATTCCGAGAAGATAATCCGCAGAAACAGAGAAATACTTGCAAAGGGCGATAATGTTTTCGATATCGGGCTGGGTTTGTCCGTTTTCCCAATGGCAATACGTTACCTGAGTAATTCCGAGCTCGTCGGCAACGTTGCGCTGGGTGACCTTCATAACCTTTCTGAGTTCCTTTAATCTTTCTTGTATCTTGTTCATAACACCACCGTAAAACGACCGAAGTCATTTTTATGTAAAAATTTCATCAATTACTTTTCGCGTTCGTCCGACTTTCCTTTGCTTTATCGACCGCATCTTTTATGCATCTGTACACGTCGTAGGGAGACTGCACGTGCATAAACGCGTACATACCGGTATTCGGTACCGTGGGATTAGCAATAGAACCGAACCTGATGGTGCCCGTACCGCGCCTAAGCATTTTATCGAAAAGCGTTATGCTGACGTCAATAACGCCTATCGAATCGAGCGCCAGGCATCGATAGTACACCCCGAACACGCCGCATCTGATGATTATGCGCTTATTCGTGTAGCAATAGCTCACGTTTTTATACCATATTACGTCAAGCAAGCAGTTGATGATAAGTCCTGCCGCAAATACCGCGGTGGGTATAAACTTATACCAGATGCTTTGCTCCGGCTTGGAGCCGTCGGTTGGAAATATGACCGCAAGCGTTGCGAATAAGACTATTACCAGTCCTATCACGCAATACGTGAGTATTGCCATAAAAAAGAATTTTAATTTATCGGGCTTGTAAGAGCCCAATACGCTTTCGTCCTCGTCGAGAACGTCGGAAAACCAACTTCGCATTACACTCTGTCCTCGTACCGCTCCGCAGTAATCTCTTCTTCGTTAACGTTGAGCTTGCATATACGAGCCGTGCGCCTTTCGGTGTAGCCTTCGGTTTTCGCTTTCCAGTCGCGGGCGTGATAGACCGCGTAAAAATCGCCGTTGTACTCGATAACGCTGTTGTGCCCCGTTCCTTCCTCGAACTCGTTTTTGGAAAGCAACGGACGATAGACGTCGTCGGACGGGTATTTTTTGAACTTTATCTTGGTCAGATCGTTCTCGCTCGTGTGGGCGTATGCGTAACCGACGAAATAGTACTCGTTTTCAAAGCAGTTTCCGCTGTACAAAACGTAGTGCCAGTCGCCTTTACGAATATAGAACGCGCCCTCCACCGTGTACCAGTCGCGATCGGGATGGAAACGCGCCTTTTCGCGCAATTCTTCCTTGAG
>JBJFAC010000040.1:0-1659 GCA_051887715.1 Candidatus Neoclostridium sp. | reverse complement strand
ACCTGTCTTGTATCGGTCATTCACGTTTCGAACGAAACGGGTGCAATTAACGACCTTAAAAGACTGTCCGGAAAAGTAAAAACAATAAATCCGCGCTTGATTTTTCACTCGGACGGAGTTCAGGCTTTTTTGAAAATACCCGTAAACGTTGTTAATTTGGGTGTGGACGCGTACAGCATTTCCGGGCATAAATTCCACGCTCCGAAAGGCGTGGGAGCGCTTTATCTGAACTCAAAAACCCATATCGGACCGCTGATAAACGGGGGAGGACAGGAAAACGCAATGCGCTCCGGAACGGAAAACGTCGCCGGAATTATAGCAATGGCGGAAGCGGCAAAGATTTACGCCCGTTCCTACGATAAGCAAAAAATTAAGGAAAACTTCGATTTTCTGGTTGAAAAGCTTAAAAATATTCCCGATTGCACGATAATAGGCGATCCCGACAATAATTCCGGCTTTATTCTTGCGACGTCGTTCGGCGGCACTAAAGCGGAAATTCTGCAAACGGTTATGGCAGACGAGGAAATCTATATAGGCAGAGGCTCGGCTTGTTCAAGCCGTCACGCGGGGAACAGAGTGCTGTCGGAAATAGGGCTGTCACAAAGCGCGATAGACGGAACGCTGAGATTCAGCTTATCTCCGGAAACCACTAAAGAAGAAATAGAAAAAGCCTTGTTCGTTCTCGCAAACAAGGCCGAAGCATTAAGAGGTAATAAAATTGGATAAATTAATTCTCATTCGTTACGGCGAAATTCATCTGAAGGGCAAAAACAGACGTTTTTTCGAAAAAACGTTGATTGACAATATCAAAGAAAATTTAAAGCGGTTTCCTCACAAGTTCGAGCGCGCGCCCGCGCGGTACGTAGTTTCCGAATACGACGAAAGCGACGAAAACGACATAATCGACGCTCTTAAAAAAACGTTCGGCATTCATTCCGTAAGCGTAGCGTACGAGTGCGACAGCGATATGGATAAGATTGCGGAAATCGCCGTTGCAATAAGCCGCGACGAGGGTTCTTTCAGAGTGACGACCAACCGCGCGGATAAAACGTTTCCGCTTAATTCGATGCAAATAAGCCGAGAAATAGGCGGAAGAATATTAAGTGAAAAACACGCTCTTACCGTAGACCTGTTCGATCCCGATTTTACCGTATTCGTCGATCTGCGCGAAAACGGCAAAACTTTCGTTTACAGTGAAACCATTCTTTGTCCCGACGGTATGCCGGTCGGCTGCGGAGGTAAAGGACTTGCGATGCTTTCGGGCGGAATAGACAGTCCCGTCGCCTGCTATTCGATGGCAAAACGCGGATTAAAGCTCGATATGCTCCATTTTCATTCCTATCCGTACACGAGCGAAATGGCGAAAGAAAAGGTGAAAAAATTAGCGGAAATTCTGCGCCCGTACACCGGACCCGTAACGCTTATCTGTGCGCCTATGACCAAAATTCAGGAACTGATCCATCAGAAATGCGACACTTCGTATATGATCACGCTCGTCCGCGTATTTATGATGCGTATTGCCGAAAAAGTAGCGCTTTCTCGCAATTGCGGCTGTATCGTCAACGGTGAAAGCCTCGGACAGGTCGCTTCTCAAACGCTTGAAAGCATAACCGTAACAAATTCGCAGATCAAATATTTGCCCGTGTTCCGTCCGCTCAT
>JBJFAC010000039.1:0-7256 GCA_051887715.1 Candidatus Neoclostridium sp. | reverse complement strand
CTTGCCGACGCCGTTGCGGAAGGATTGAAAGAGCAGAACCTGACCGACTTCGTATTAAAGCCCTGCTCCTGCGACGGAATAGAGGAATGTAAGATCGCGCTTTTGAAAAAGAGTAAAAATCTGCTTGACGCCAACTTTATCGAGGGTATGGCGTGCGTGGGCGGATGCATAGGCGGAGCCGGCTGTCTCACTCACGGCGAAAAGAACAAGTCCGAAGTGGACAAATACGGCAGACAGGCACTCGAAAAAACCATTTCCGACGCAGTTTCCGTAATTAAGAAATAATTAAAATTCGACCGACGGGAAAAGCAAACCCGTCACGGATAAAAAGACAAATCAAAAAACCCCGCCGAGAGGAGTTATCCTTCGGGCGAGGTTTTTGTTTTATCCGATTGTTTTAACCGTTTTTGGCGAATCGATTAGTTCTGAGCGGACGGTGCCATCGCCTGCTCGTACTGAGCGATAGCGTAATCGGCGAACGAAGACGCCATAAATTCGTCGGGGAGCGGAAAGTCCTTTTCGTCTTCGTAATATCTGTCTCTAATAACGAACCTGAGAGCGTTCACAAGGTCGAAACGAGCAAAGCCGTTTTCGTCGTGATTGACGGCAACGATGATCACCGAGCTTATATAGCCGTGTTCTTCGACCATAACTTTAATATAACCGTTTGTATCGTCGTTGCTTGCATAAATGCTTGTGTCGAGATTGCTTAAATCTATGCTCTTTGTGATATTCGTACCGGCCTCGAAATCCACGTTGCTTCTGACACGCAGTTTTACTGAGCGATTGGGAGATGTTTTATCTACCATGTCTAATTTAATTTCACTTCTGCCGTCTTTTCCTGCAGAAAAGACGGTGAGATTAAGCGCATTCAAACCATTCGACGTGTATTCTGTAAATTTGTGAGTGGCTTTGTTTGCGCGAAGAGTTACGTTTACATCGGATTTTTTGCCGGCAATCGCGTCTTCGACAAGGCGAGTTGCGTCTTCTTTTGTTGCTTTTTTGTCATCCGATTTAACAAACGATTGCGTGTCGACAACATGAATGTATCCTTTATCCATGTCAAAAACCGTATATCCCACGATTTCTTCGCCTTTTTTGGATATTACGGAAAGATAAAGGTTTTCTCTTTCATCGTGATTAAGGATTCCGATCTTCGTTTCTTTTACTGCGTCGAGTTGCGTTACGTCGCCTGCGCCGCTTTGAGAAAGGCTTGCTCCTTTTCCGTATATTCTAAGGTCCATTACGTATTGTTCGTTTTCGGATTTAATAATAAAGCCGTTAAAACTGCTGAGGTGTGACGGCCCATAAGAAATCGTGAAAGAATATTCTTCTCCGTCGTATTTACCGGTTATCGTAGTTGAGAAACTATCGGACCATATGTCTATTAAGAAGTGCTCTTTCCATTTGTAATACCTTTTAAGAGTGACGTTGTAATATTGTCTGGCGTCGAGAGCCAATGCATTGACTTCTTCCACGGTTTTTGCGTTTTCGATTTGTCCTTTCAGTCTTTCGATATAGTCGTCGGCATAATGTTTTATATGTCCGTCTAAACCGGCACTGTTATTATTGATAGCATTATCCCAAGCTTGTATCGTTTCTTGTTTTAATTGTTCAAGTTCGGCAGCGTCGTCGGTTTTGTCGTTGTTGCACGCAGCGAACGAAAATGCCGCCAGCACGCAAACGGCAACGGCAAAAACGATTGTCATAATTTTAGTTTTACACTCTCTCTTCTTTTCCATTTTTATATCCTCTCATTATTTATATTTCACAACGCGGTGGCATTGTGACTCTCCGATACAATTATATAGCAATAATTTAAATATGTCAATATTTTTATAAAACGATATAAAAGTTTTTTAGATAAATAAGGCTGCGGAGCTCGCCGCAACCTTATTCCGTTCTGAAAAATAGTATTTCCGTTACAGCGCGTGTCCGATGAGACGCGAGCCGACGTACTGCGCCTGGTTCCACGAGTAGTTCCACGGCCAGAAGCCCCATGTTTCGGTGTGCAGATTATTGCCCGTGACGGTGGAAGCTGAGTCGTAGGTGCACGACTGAATCACGCTTGCCTTCGCTCTTCCGCAAATGAAGCCGATTTCGGGAGCGAAGCTTCTGCCTCCGTGCGAGGCGTCGACGCTGTCGTTTTCGCAGGAGAGCGCCACGTTGGTGACTGAGCAGTTGTACAGTCGGACGCTGGTCGTGCCGTTGTCGTGCCAGCCCGCTATGCCGCCTGCATAACCGTAATGCGACGTGGTATAAAAGCCCGAAGAAACGGTCGGGAAGCCGTTATAGCAGCTGATGTCGGTGTTGGAGACGTTGCAGCCCGACAGGCGAAGTCCCTGATCGTGTCCGACGATGCCGCCCACCGTGCCCGCGTACAGGCACATTTCGGAACTTTTAACGGTGCAGTTGTAAATCTGACCTGCGATCGTGCCGTCGTCGGGGCAAAAGCCCGCAATGCCGCCTATGTTACCGGGCGCAACCACCGTGAAGAACTGAACGGTACAGTCGAATATGACTCCGCGGTTAGTGCCTGCGATTCCGCCCACGTTCGCCATTCTGTTCGACGAGAAAAGGACCTCGGAATAGGTTCTGCTTGCGCCCACCGTGCAGTTGTCTATCTGCCCTTCGTTTATCGACGCGATAGCGCCTATATCGACGGGATCCGTCGGATCGGGCCCGCCGGTAAGAACGAATTCCGCACTTCTTAAATGCAGTCCGGTTATTCTGCCGCCCGCAAGCACGCCGAACAAGCCCATTCTTGCCATTGCGCCGCCGCGGTATCTCATATCGTTGATGGCGTAGCCGTTGCCGTAAAACGTACCGCTGAAGTTTTCGATGGGAACCCAGTATTGGTCTTCGTACAGGGAAATGTCGCAGCCCAGGCACCAGTCTTCGGTGCGGCGTCTTCTTATTTCGTTCAAGGTATCGTACGAAGTGGCTATGTTCGCGCCCAGAGCCTCGTTAAAGCCGATGGTTTCCTTATAAGATATGTAGTACAAGGTGCCGTTATACGTAACGGTTGCGGTCTGGTTGCCGTAAGCGTAGGAGTACGTCCACACTCTGTCGTTGCTCGGCGTATAGTTGTAGGTCATAACTCTGCCTGCCTCTCCGGGCTTGTGGAGCCATTTATCGTTTTCGGAGTCGTAGCGCATAAAATGGTAGTCGAAATCGCCCGTGCTCGTAGTGCCTTCGCGATAGCATATAAGCTTAAAGCCGTCGGCTAAGTCGGTGGGCAGAGTAGTGCCGACGGTAACGTCGGTGCAGTCCAGAGCGTCAAGGTCCTGCTGTATTCTCGCCAGCCTGGTCGAAGTGGTTGCCGTATCGTGGTCGATGACGTTACCGCAATAGCCGCCTATCTCGCAGAAGGAGTCCTGATTCGTCGTTTCGTTATACGACAATTTTATTCTCCCCAGCGCAAACGCGTAGCAGTTGTGGTGCGATACCCACGTCGTGTTGTAGGTGTTTGCGTATTCCGCAGCCTCCACGCTGTCCGAAAAGCCCAAGGTCGTGCCTTCGTCGGCAAATACCTTCGGGGCCTCCAGCACGGTAACGCAAGCGATCAGCGACAGAACCAGCGTCAACACGCAAAGCGAAAGTTTTTTCTTTTTCATAGTGTTTCACCTCTCGATAATAGTATAAGGCGCTTTGCCTTATCCGCTTACATTGTACACTTTATCCGCTTGTGCGCCGTGCGAGATTTTGTCTTATCGGGGGATATTTTGTCGAAGACGTTCACAAACGACGGCTCTGCGAAAAATAAACGGCAGTTTGTTCGTCTACGGCAAAAACAATTGCTTTTTGAAAGAAATTATAGTATAATCGTAATATGTGTATCAGATTATGCTCGCTGGGCAGCGGAAGTAAAGGCAACTGCATATACGTCGGGTACGGTAACACCCATATTCTGGTGGACGCCGGACTCTCGGTCCGCAGGACGGAGAAGTCGCTTGCCGCGCTGGGAATAAAGCCGGGCGACAACCTGTCCGTGCTGGTAACGCACGAGCACTCCGACCATATCAGAACGCTGTGCGCCCTGTACGAAAAATACCGCTTTAAGGTGTACGTAAGCGAACGGTCGCAATCCGGCGTTACGTCGGCTTGCGGAGCGGACGCGGACGACTTCGTATTCTACGAAATGCAGGACTTTTTCGTGGGCGAGTTCACGGTAACGCCTTTTGCGGTCAGCCACGACGTTCCGTGCGTGGGATACACTCTTTCCGCCGGAGGCAAAAGCGTATCGATAGTAACGGACGTAGGCAAAATAACTCCGTCGGTCCTAAAAAACATTACGGGCAGCGATCTCGTGGTCATTGAAAGCAATCACGACGTCGAGCTGTTACGCCGTAACGAAAAGTATTCCGCCTTTCTGAAAAAGCGGATTCTGTCGGAAAAAGGACACCTTTCCAACGACGACTGCGCCGAAACGGCGTGTCTGTTGGCGGCGTCGGGCACTAAGCAGATAATACTTGCCCATTTGTCGGAGGAAAACAACTGTCCCGAGCTCGCGTTCGAGACGGTCAGAAAAAAGCTGGAAAGCAGAGGCTACAGAGAGGGCGTGGACGTCAGAATAGACGTCGCCGAGCAGAACGCGTTGACCGCGCTTTACGATATTTCCTGATTATGATAAAATTCAACAAAAAAACGGGCGGAAAGACCTTTCTTTTCGCGGTTATATTCGACATCGCCGTACAAATAGCGCTGTCCGTCGTGCTGTCCGGCATAGTGCTGTCGGGCGGCTATTCCGCCGTCGGAGAAATTCCCGGTTATTCCACGATAAACCTTGCGACGATGCTGATTTTACAGGGCGCGTTCGCTGTGGCTCTTGTCGCGCAAAAGCCGCAACTTTTCCCCGCGCAGAAGCGCTCTGTCGCGCATACTGCCGCCGACGTTGCGATCGCGGTTGCGACTGCCGCCGTGTGTCTTTGCTGTTTTTCCTGGTTGGGCGAGTGGTTTTCCGTGTTTCTTGACGCAATAGGCTACAAGGCGTCCGGGCTGGAAATAAACGGCGCGGTCGATCTTGCGCTTTGCGTGATTGTCACGGTCGTCGTCGCTCCCGTAGTGGAGGAAACGCTGTTCCGCGGCGCTATGACGAACGAATATTCCCGTCGTCACGGCGAGGCGGCAACCGTACTGCTGTCCGGACTTAGCTTTGCGCTTATCCACATGAGTCCGGCGCAGACCGTATATCAGTTTATGCTGGGATGCGCTTGTGCGTATATGTTGATAAAAACGCGCGATTTCGTCGTTCCCGTGGTCGTGCACGCGACCAGCAACGCCGCGGCGATAGCGCTCAATTACGTAGATTGGGCGATAATAAAGCCGCAGGAAGGACGGGTAAGCGTGCTTTTGAACAACCCCGCGTTGTCCGTGCCGATAACGCTGTTATTAGCGGCGGCAGGCGCGGCAATAATATATTTTACGGGAAAAGCGCTCGCAAAAAAGCAAGCCGCCGTATCGTTCAATTACGATAAAGGCGGCGATGGAAAGATAAACTGCGTTTTTGCAATCGGCATTTGCGCCGTTATGTGGATAGTGGGACTGATAAGCGGCTGTATGGCTTGAAAGGAGATAGCTGATGAACGGAGAAGAATTGTTAAAGCAAAGACAAAAAACGTACCGCGCGGCGGCGCTCGTCGCGTTTCTGACGTCGCTGGGCTTGTTTTTGTCGAGAGCGGCCATGCAGATAGTGTACGCCGTGCTCCCCGCAATGAGCGAGGCAGGAGAAGAAATAGTCACCGACGTTATTTTCAGTTTTTTTTCGCAGATAATAACGCTTTTCGTCGTGCCGCTGATAGCGTATAAGCTCTGCCTTAAAAAGTCGACGAAGGAAGTGTTTTACATGTCCAACTTCCGCAAAACCGACGCGTCCGTATGCGTGTTGTCCGTGCTTTTGGGCGTGTGCGCGTTCATTCTGACGCTGTACGTTTCGTACGCGTGGCAGGTAATGCTGGCAATGCTGGGCTACGACGGCTCAAGTTCTACGGCAATGCCCGAAAAATTCAATTTCTGGCATCTTATTTTAATGCTTTTCATCACCGCCGTACTGCCCTCGATATGCGAAGAATTTACAAACCGCGGCATATTCCTGACGGCTATGCGCTGTTCTTTTTCCAAGTGGCAGACCGTGCTCATCGGCGGATTGGCGTTCGGCTTATTCCATCAATACGTCTCGCAGACCTTTTACACCGCGCTTATGGGAATGCTTTTGACCTATCTCGTGCTTACAACGCGCTCGGTACTGCCGGCGTGTATCGTGCATTTTACCAACAACGCCATTGCCGTAGCGTTCGATTTCATCGGCGAATACTCGTCGTTCAATTACGCCGGAATGCTAAGCTACGTCATACTCAATCAACCTGCCGTATTGATGCTGGTGCTGGCGCTGGCGGCAGGCGGCGGATTTTTACTGCTTAGACTTATTAAGAAAAGATACTCGGCGTATTACGTCGAAAACTACACCGAATTTTTGAAAACGGGCAATCAAAAGGCGTACGAAAAGTGCGTTCCCGCATGGAATATGGGCGACGTTCGCTATCGCCCCACCTTGCGCGACAACGCCTTTATTATCGCGGCGATAGTGCTGACGGGGCTGTACACCGTTCTTACGTTTATCACGGGGTTGTTCTGATGAAAAAAGTCAACGTCGTGTGCGTGGGTAAAATCAAAGAGAGCTATTTGCGGAGCGGAATAGAAGAGTACGCTAAACGCATTTCCCGTTTTGCCGAAATCAGCTTCACCGAAGTCAAGGACTTTGCTCCGCCCGACGAAGTAAGGCGCGAGTGCGATCTCATTCTTGCAAAACTGACCGGCTTCGTCGTACTTATGGACGTGGGCGGCAAAACGCTTTCTTCAAACGAGCTCGCCGCCGAAATGGAACGCGCGTATATTACTCAGCCGCAGGTGACGTTCGTGATCGGCGGCAGCGAGGGCGTGGACGAACGCGTGCGGTCGCGCGCGGACCTGAGGCTTTCGTTCGGGAGGGTAACCTTTCCGCACCAGCTGATGCGCCTGATGCTCGCCGAGCAGATCTACCGCGCTTTTACGATAACCGAGGGGCTTCCTTATCACAAATAGTCCGTCCGCCGCATAAAAAAACGTATGTGCGATTATTCGGCGGTGCTTAAAAAGAGTTCGTATCTCGCCGGGCGCGGCGCAAAGCCGTTTTCCGTCGGCAAAAGCCTTTCGGGAAGAGAAATCGTCTGTATCGAGATCGGAAGCGGCAAAAAAGCGGCGGTGATCACGGGCGCGAT
>JBJFAC010000038.1:0-1668 GCA_051887715.1 Candidatus Neoclostridium sp. | reverse complement strand
CAGAACGTTCTGACCGTAACTCGTGCGGTACTTCAATCTGCCCAGCAGTTTGACAAGGTCGGGGTGAATGCCGTAAACGCCCGATTCAAAGGTTGCGTTTTCGCCGGCTTCTTTAATCTGAGCCTCGATATCGCGCTTGGCTTTTTCCACCGTCTCTTCAATTCTGCCCGGATGAATACGTCCGTCTGAGAGCAGTTTTTCGAGCGCAACGCGAGCAATCTCTCTTCTGACGGGATCGAATCCCGACAGAACGACTGCCTCGGGCGTATCATCGATGATAAGATCGACGCCGGTAGCGTTTTCGAGGGCGCGAATATTTCTACCCTCTCTGCCGATAATTCTGCCTTTCATTTCGTCATTGGGCAAATTCACGACGGAAACCGTAATTTCGGAAGCGTGATCAACGGCGCAACGCTGAACGGCAAGAGCCACGATTTCACGCGATTTCTTTTCGGCGTCTTCCTTTGCCTGCGCCTCAATGTTGCGAACCATCACAACGGCGTCGCGCTTGGCTTCCTCTTCCAGGTTGTTCATAAGTTGAGTTTTCGCCTCGTCGCGCGTCATCTGAGCGACTTTTTCAAGTGCCGCCAACATATTATCGTGCGCCTTATCGACTTCCGCCTGTTTTGCGGCGATGTTGTGTTCTCTTCCTACGAGTTCCTGTTTGAACTGCTCGACGTTTTCGAGTTTCTTGTCAAGCTGGTTTTCTTTTTTGTCTAACGACTCTTCCTTTTGTTGGATACGAATTTCAGAACGTTGCAATTCCGCGCGGCGATCGCGAATTTCTTTATCGAGATCCGTTCTTTCGCGCTGAATTTCTTCCTTGGCTTCCAGAAGCGCTTCTTTACGGAGCGTTTTGGCCTCGGCAATAGCTTCCTGAATTTTTTTGTTTTTTTCCTGTTCGGCTGTTTTCAGCGTTCTTTTATAAACGAGCGCATAAATCAATATGCCGATACCCGCGCCGACTATCAGCGCGATTGCGGAAGAAATAGCAATCCACAAACCCGTGGACACTCCCAACAAGGAGGAAGACATAGACGTAGCTAAATTTAACATACTTATCCTCCCGATAGTTAATATTCATTTGTCTGCTAAATATTTAAGCCGCGAAGGGCTATATAATTTAAAAAACAAAAGATAGATGAGCAATCATCTATCTAATATTATATACCGTTTGGGATAATTTGTCAATCAGAAACGACAACTTATTCCAAGATTGTGATTATTTTTTGTCGAAACAGCGCGTCATTCGTTTTCGACGGGCGCTTCGTCCTCGACCGTTGAGTCCTCAAATCCGCTTTCGGGATCCTGATTTACTTTTTCGCGAATAGAACGCACGAGCTCGTCGGCAAATTCTTTATTCGTTTCGATCATATTTTTAATGGTATCTTTGCCCTGTCCTATTCTTTCTCCGTTGTAAGAGAACCACGAACCGCTCTTTTCAAGCAATCCGTACTGCAAAGCAAGCTCGAATACCGCGCTCGCATTGGAAATACCCTTGCCGTATATTATCTCTACTTCCGCAACCTTGAAAGGCGGCGCAAGCTTGTTCTTTACTATTTTAATCTTAACCTTGTTTCCGACTATATCCGTGCCGCTTTTAACCGTATCCACTTTTCTGACGTCTATACGAACGCTGGAATAGAATTTAAGCGCTTTACCGCCGGG
>JBJFAC010000037.1:0-1686 GCA_051887715.1 Candidatus Neoclostridium sp. | reverse complement strand
CTGTACCGCAATGCGATTGCCTCCGCCTATTTTAATTTTTCCGATTTGTACCGTTTTAGTCATAACACCTAAAATAAATGCAATATTTCAACCAGCACGCAAAAGCCCATCAGAAAGACGAAGCCCGCCGCGTGAATATACGCTTCCACCTTTCGGCTGAGCGGTTTACCGCGTATCCATTCTATCACGGCAAATACGACCTTCGATCCGTCCAACGCAGGAATCGGCATAACGTTGAAAATTGCAAGATTAGCCGAAATGAGCGGCAAAAGTACGAATATATTCAGCCAGCTCGCCTGTGTAGCGTCAGCCATAAATTTTACGGTCGTGATAGGTCCGGAAAGCGTATTCAGCGCAAGTTTACCTGCCAGTAATTGTCCGAAAGTGCCCAGAATAAGCCAGGAAAGCTTAAACGTGTACGGAACGCAAAGGGCAAGCGCCTTCCATCCGTTCATCGGCATAGGCTGCGCCTGCGTGGAAATTCCGAAGCCTTCGTACTCTCTGTCGTTTTCCGCGTCGTATACCAAGCCTTTCGTAACGACCACTTCAATCTCATTATTATCGCGAATAACCGTAAACGTGAATTTATCGCCGTTTTTGGACGCTATCACGTCTGAAAAACCGTTCATAACGTCCAGCTCCACTCCGTCAACCTTTATAATCCGATCGCCGACCATCAGTCGCTCGTTGATGTCGATTCCGTCCTTAGTGTTATACTTGTTTACGACGGTAACGCCCGAGCTTCCGCCCAAGCAAAGAAATATAAACGCAAAAATAATTGCCGACAAAAAATTGAAAGCAGCTCCGGCAAGCAGAACGAGTATTCTTTTCCACGGAGGTTGATCGTTAAACGATTTAAGTTCGTTCTTTTTATTCGTATTATTATTCTCGGCAGTCTCCGCTGTGTTTTCATCGTTTTTGTCTGTATTTGAAACGTTTTCGTCAAAAACGTCGATATTTTCCCGTTTTTTCGTTTCTTCGACTTTCTTTTCGTCCTCAACGGAATCCTCGCCCTCGAACGCGCAAAAGCCGCCCAGCGGTAAAAGTCTGACGGAAAAAACCTCGCCCGTTTTTTTGCTCTTTTTGCTGAATATTTTCGGGCCGAAGCCGATGGAAAACTCGTTGATTTTAAATTTTAAAAGCTTACCCACGATATAGTGTCCGAATTCGTGGATAAGGATCATAAGCAACAGTATCAATATTGCCATTATTACGTATAACGCCGTCATTCACACCTCTAAAAGGGAATCCGAAAGAATACTTTTGTAATCGGAAAGAACCTTGTCATATACTCTGAAATGTTCGCTTTTTATCGCGTCGCAATCGTTCAAGGAAATTAAGTTTTCGCGCTCAACCACATTGCCTACGATATTCTGAATGTCCGAAAATCCTATTTTATTCTCTAAAAACAGTTTAACCGCCGCTTCGTTTGCCGCGTTAAGTACGCAAGGCGCGCTCTTCCCCGCTTTAAGGCATTGTTTTGCAATTCGCGGGAGAACGAAAATATCTTCTTTTGGCGGCAAAAAGGTCAGTTGCTTGTCAAAATTAAACTCGTAGCCGCGGGCTTTTATGCGCTCGGGATAAGATAAAGCAATTTGTATCGGCAATTCCATCGTCGGTATCGACATCTGCGCAAGCGTGCTTCCGTCGATAAACCTGACCATAGAGTGTATTATCGATTGCGGA
>JBJFAC010000036.1:0-1689 GCA_051887715.1 Candidatus Neoclostridium sp. | reverse complement strand
AGAGGCAAAAAAGATATACTCAACCTGATAAACGATCTGCGAGCCACGGTCAGGATAGTGGTGGTAATTTCGCACAATATGGACGAAGTAGCCGGCTACTGCAACCGCGTCGCCGTGCTTAAAAACGGCAAAAACCAAGGCGTTTTCACCCCGAAACAACTTTTCGGCGGCGATACTGCGGAAAAATTGGGCATAGAATTGCCGTCTGTGACGAGATTTGCAAGACTTTTGCGCTCCAAAGGAATGCCGATTGCGGACGACGTGATCCGCGAAGAAGAATTGTTATCGGCAATAGCGGCGGCAAAGGGGGTGTCGTTATGAGAGAAATAACGCTCGGACAGTACTATCCCGTCTCGTCGCTTGTGCACCGCCTCGATCCGAGAATAAAGCTGATAATATCGATCGCGTACATCGTGATGATGTTTTTCGTCAAGCACTTCATCACGTTCGGGTTTATCGCGCTGTGCCTTATCGCCGTGATCGCAATATCCAAAGTTCCGTTTATAAAGGTGCTCAAAAGTCTGAAGGTGATCATTTTTCTCGTGCTGTTCACGTTCGTGATGACCGTACTGTTCTACAACGGCGGAGGCGAGCCGCTTTGGTCTTTCTGGATAATCAGAATATATAAAGAAGCGCTCCAGAGCGCGGCTTTTCTGTGCGCCCGCCTGATACTCATCGTGCTGGGGCCCACTATGCTGACCTATACCACGACGCCGGTAGAGCTCACCGACGCGCTCGAAAGCCTGTTAAAGCCGCTTTCGGCAATAGGCATACCCGTGCACTATCTCGCCATAATTATGCAGATAGCGCTCCGCCTTATCCCGTCTTTTATCGAGGAAACGGACAAAATAATATCCGCGCAGAAATCGCGTTGCGCCGACTTTGACAGCGGCAATATTTTCAAGCGCGCAAAGGCGATGATTCCGGTCATCATACCGCTCATTATTTCCGCGTTCAAGCGCGCCGACGACCTTGCCGACGCAATGGATTCGCGCTGTTATCGGGGCGCAAAGGGCAGAACGCGCTACAAAAAAATGAAACTGCGTTTTGTCGACGCGGCGGCGCTTCTTATTTTCGCGGCGCTGTTTTTCCTGGTGCTCGCGGTGGGCTACAACTGGTTTCCGTCGGTAATAGATTTTGCCGCGCTCTGGTGGTTTATATGACGGTGCGCATTACGGTCGATTATATAGGCACCGCGTATCACGGCTGGCAAAAGCAGAAAGGACTGGACACTATTCAGGAGCGACTGGAAAACGCCGTAAAAAACCTGACGGGCGAAGAAGTCACCGTTCACGGCAGCGGCAGAACGGACGCAGGCGTGCATGCCGTCGGTCAGGTAGCGCATTTTTGCCTTGAAAATCAGTCCCGTTCGTACAATTTCGTAAAAGGGCTCAATCATTTCCTGCCGCCCGACATTCGCGTTCTGGAAGCAAAAACGGAAAGCGAAGGCTTTCACGCGCGATTTTCCGCTCATAAAAAAACGTACGAATATCTGTTGTACGAGGGAATGACCGACCGCGCCGTGTACTTAAACCGCGCGATGCGAGTGTGGGCGCGGCTGGACGTGGAAAAAATGAACGCCGCCGCAAAGCTGCTTGAGGGCGAGCACGATTTTTCGTCGTTTATGTCCGCCGGCAGCGAGGTCAGCGGCACGGTGACGGACAGTACGCAATCCGCCCTTTCCGGCGT
>JBJFAC010000035.1:0-7369 GCA_051887715.1 Candidatus Neoclostridium sp. | reverse complement strand
CGAGCAAGGGCCCAAGGGCGACACCGGCGAACAAGGTCCTAAAGGTGACACCGGCGAGCAAGGTCCCAAGGGCGACACCGGTGAGCAAGGTCCCAAGGGCGACACAGGCGAACAAGGTCCCAAGGGTGACACAGGCGAACAAGGTCCTAAAGGTGACACAGGCGAACAAGGTCCCAAGGGCGACACAGGCGAGCAAGGTCCTAAAGGTGACACAGGCGAACAGGGGCCCAAGGGCGACACAGGCGAGCAAGGTCCTAAAGGCGATACCGGCGAGCAAGGACCTCAAGGTGAACAAGGACCTCAGGGAGAACAAGGTCCTAAAGGGGACACCGGTGAACAAGGCCCTAAAGGTGACACCGGCGAGCAAGGTCCCAAGGGCGACACCGGCGAACAAGGTCCTAAAGGGGACACCGGTGAACAGGGTCCTAAAGGCGATACCGGCGAGCAAGGTCCCAAGGGTGACACCGGCGAACAAGGTCCTAAAGGGGACACCGGTGAGCAAGGCCCTAAAGGCGACACCGGGGCGACGGGCAAATCGGCTTACGAGGCGTTCAAGGAATTATATCCCGGCTATTTGGGCGACGAGCGGACGTTTATCGAAGATCTGGTAAACGGCAGGCTGTGCGACTTTTACGTAAACAGCGGCGCGGCAATATTAACGCTTACCGTTACCGACGGCAACGGACTGCCCGTCGAAGGCGCGACGGTGACAGTCGGGCGCTACCGCTATCTTACTAACGCCGACGGTGAGGCAAAGATAATTCTTTCCGCTTCGGGCGCGGGTCTTACAGTCGAGAAAAACGGCTATTATTCGGGAGAACTGACTCTTACGGCTTCGGACGTAGAAAATTCGGGAGTAAATATGACGAGAAATATACAAATCGATCAGCTTGCGCGGGCAAACGGTTACGTTCCGAGGAACGAAAATTTTATGTGGTTTTCCGCCTCCAACGGCTTTAGTACCGCCGACTACTATTATTACGTGACTTACGAGGAAACCGGAGTGCGCGTTTCGGTGGACGTTGTGGACGACGATATAGCAACCTTTGCAAGCCACGGAGATTCGGATAATATAGAATTTATAATTCAGAAAAACGCAATGGACGAGAAATATTCCGTCGGCAATTCGCTTCGCGTGCTTTCGGCGCTGGGAACGGACAAAACGGTGGTAAAACGCGCCACGGGAAAGACTACTCTCGGCTCGGACGAATACGACGCGCTGCAGCAAAACGGTAAAATTTCCGTACTCCGCACGACGAGAACCAAATTTCTCGACGGCTATAACGGCGTTACCTGCGATGTTTGGCTGGCGTACTCCAACTGGAGCATAAATAAAGCGGCGGCGCTCGGCAATATGACGATAGACGCTGCCGCAAGAAATTCTCACGCCGTGGACGGCGCGTATTCAGCCTCCGCAAGCGCGTTCCGTTACTACGTCGGAACGGGCAATTATTGGACGATGACCAGCCGCGCGACGCGTATTCTCGCCGACGGAAAACCGACGGCAAACTTCTTCGACGTGCCGACGCTTAGCGAATGCTTTGAAAAATCCGCGCTTTACGACGGAAGAAAACTTATGGAAAATCTCGCTCTTGTGACCGGAAACGGCAAAGTCGAGCGCTTTGGCAAAAACGCGTTTATGTTCTCGGACAGAACGTACTACGTCGATCCGATAACAATGCCTGCGGATCTGGAGGGGCTGGCGTACCTCTATAAAGGGCTGGCGACTACCACCGAATTTACGATAACCGAAGCGGGCTACGTAATAATCGGCGTGCCCTCGATCGGCTTCGATTCGATGCTTGCGTCGCTTTCGGAGCAGGGCTTTACTCTTATTACAGATAAGCTTCCGAATATGGGCAAAAACGCCACCGTTACCACCGAGCCGACTTATTATTACGTCAAATGGTGCGCGGCGGGCGAAAGCTACTCGGTTGGCAAGTGGAACGTAGTGCTGTTCCGCTCCGACGGCAATTTCGACGCTAAAAACTGGATGGAAACCGCCGCAAAGGTCAATATTCTCTCCACCGACGAGCTGAAAACCAAATACGATCCTGCCTCCCGTCTGTGGCAGGGCATTCCCGGCATCGAAACCGTTACCGCGGGCGGAAAAACGAGACTGTGGGCGTCCTGGTTTACGGGTAAGGACAAAGAGCCGCGCGCAGGCAACTTCGCCGTGTACGCGTTCTCCGACGACAACGGCGCAACCTGGACCGAAGCGATAACCGTGGACTTCGATTCCTCCGTCACCGATTCGCGCGTGTTCGATCCCTCTCTTTTTAACGACGGAGACGGCAATCTGTGGCTTATGTGGAACCAGACCAACTACAACGACGAAGAAATAAGTATATGGTACGCAAAAATCACTAATCCCACCGCGGCGCCGAGCGAGCTGAATATAGAAGCGCCCGTAAATATCGGTCACGGACTGAAAATGAACAAGCCGACCAGACTTAAATCGGGCGAATTGTTATTTACGGCGCACGACTTCAACGATATAGGAAACACCAAAGTCTATTCGTCGCTCGACAACGGAAAAACGTGGTCGTTTAAGGGTAAAGCGATCGTTCATAACGCTACCTTCGCCAACGAAACCGCTCTTGCCGAAGGAAAGGACGAAAACGGCAACGACGCGCTTATTATGTGGAACAGGTGCGCCAATAACTTCAACGTCGCGGTAAGCTACTCTTTCGACTTTGGCGCAACCTGGACGGACGCCGTGGAGTGGAAGCTCTCCGGTCCGTCCTCGCGAATCAACGCGCGCACTCTTAAAAGCGGTAACGTTCTGTACGTTCATCACTACAACACGACTGCAAGAGAAAAACTGTGCGTTTCGCTCTCCGTCGACGGCGGCAGAACTTTCCCGCACCGACTTATTCTCGACACGAGAAGCGGCGTTTCCTACCCCGATATCGCAGTCGGCGAAGACGGCCGTATCTTTATCGCGTGGGACAGAGACCGCAGCGGTGCAAAGGAAATTCTGTTTACCGAGCTTAGCGAAACTCAGCTGCTTGCAGCCGGAGACGGCGATATTATGGACAGCGCGAAGATTTCTACCGTTTCTGCTCCTTAAACAAAAGTTTTTTAAGCTAAAATACGCAAAAGCAAAAAGCGCCGACGAAAATTTTTCTCGGCGCTTTTTTGCTATTATCTTTCTGTTTTTTGCTTTTTTTGATTGTTGATATTTAAGTTAATTGCTTGTTAAATAAAATCGGCGGTAAAACAATTTGAATTTTTTAATCGGGCAATTTCATATCGCCTTCTTTGATCCAGCCGAACGAACGCATAAGCTCGGAGAAAAGAAGATTAAGCGCAAGCGGAAGAACGATCATCAAAAGAATGATACCGGTAATTCCAAGCGCGCCGCCGGTGTAATTAAAGCAGTCTAAAACGCCCACGAGTCCGCTGGTGCCCATACCGCCGCCGCTTACTCCGCATTTAACGCCGAAAACGCAGGTGGAGAGCGGTCCTAAAATTGCGCTGGAAACTATCATCGGCAACATAATTATCGGCTTTTTCATAATGTTTGGAATTTGAAGCATACTCGTGCCTATTCCCTGAGCCACGAATCCGCTGAATTTATTCTCCCTGAACGAAGCAATCGCAAAGCCCATCATATGGCATGCGCAACCGACGGTTGCCGCTCCTCCTGCCAGCAGCATAGCGTTGTATTCGACGGATCCTTCCGCAAAATTATCTAATACGGGCTTTGCGACGGCAACCCAGATAGCCGCGGACGAAGTGGGCATAGTAAGCAGTATGCCCATAATCACGGCTATTACAATTCCCATAACGAACGGCGTTGCGTCGGTGGCGACGGAAATGAGTATTCCCAGCTGATTTACCAGCCATACGAACGGGAAAGCCACGAACACGCCGGCAAACGAAAGCGCCATAACGCCCAGCGGCACTATTATTATGTCCAGCTTGGTCTTGCCTGCATATAAGCCGACTGTTTCCACGCACAGCATCGTCACGACGTACGAGCCGATGGGATTTCCGGGCGCTCCTAAAGTGAGAGCAAACGCGCTTTCCTGCGCTCCCGGCAAAAGCTTATCCGCAAACGCGCCCACGAAACCGGCTACCGCGGCTGAAAACACCAAAAGCTTGTTTTTATTAAGAGCGTGCGCTATTCCTACGCCTATGCCCGCGCCCATCAGCGATTTCGCTATTTTAGCGATGGTATCAAGCACGAAGCCGACGTAGTTTTGCGTTCCTATCCAGCCTGCGATCTGGCTTAGAATAGTGCCTGCAATAAGCGTGACGAACAAGCCCTGAGCCATTCCGGAAAACGCTTTAATAAAATATCTGTCCGGAAGAGTTTTAAAATAATTAATAACCTTTTGTTTCATTTTATCATCTCCGAAAAAAAGAAGGGTAAGCGTTTTCTTACCCCTCGCATATAATACCACATTTTTTTCATTAAATCAATCGTTTAAGCCTTTCTCCGTAAAAAACGAAGTAATTTTAAACGTCGTATCGGCAAAGTCTTTTTTGTCGCCGCTTTTTTTATATTCGTTTTCCTCGTCAAAGCCCACTTTTCCTCCCTTTCCCAGAATAATAATTCTGTCGGCAACGAACGCGGCTTCGTCGGGATTATGAGTGACTATTACGGTGGTTCTTCCGTCGTCCTTCCACAAATTCAAAAAATAATCCATAACGACGTATTTCGTACCCACGTCAAGTGAAGAAAATGGTTCGTCCATCAAAAACGCGTCGCTTTTGAACAAAAACGCGCGAAGAAGCGCCACTCTTCTGCACATACCGCCCGAAAGCTGATCGGGATACTTGTTTTCCGCTTCCGATAAGCCCGTTTTTTTAAGTGCCAAGGAATAATCTCCCTTTCCGAGCGCAAATTCGAGATTGCCCTGCACGGTCCTAAACGGAAGCAGTCTGTCCTCCTGAAAGACGAACGAGCATTTTTTCGGAGCGCGCTCCGTTTTTCCTTCGAACGGGGTATTTTCCGCTATTATATTTAGAAGCGTAGTTTTGCCCACTCCGCTCTCGCCCATAACGGCGGTAATTTTATTATCGGGAATTTCCAGATTCAAGTGCGAAAAAACCTGCTTTTCGCCGTATTTTTTGCTTACGTCGATCAGTTTCACAGGCGTTTACCTCTCTTGTAAAAGTACGCGGCAAGCTTTATCGCCGCTTCCAACGCGAGCGCCATAATAACCGACAAAGCGGTAAGCGCCATCACTCCGTCCATCTCTATATATTGATTAGCCTGGTTTATTATGCCGCCCAGACTTTTATAGGTATACGCGATGATCTCGCCGGAAACGACTATTTTCAGCGTGAATGAAATTATCGTGCCGCTTTCCTCTATTATATAAGGCAGAGCCGTGGGCGCGTACAGCGAAAAAATTCGCCTTGAAAGCGGTACGTCGTACAGCTTTGCCATTTCCACAAGCTTTAAGTCTATTTTGGAAAATACGGCGAGAAGCGAAGCGTACGCGGTGGGATAAACGACGGTAAGCGCCACTATTACCGGCGAAACCGTTCTTTTTACCTGCATAAGGTTGAGAAATATCATAAAAGCAACCGTGGGCGCGCTTATCATTATATGTACGAACGGAGCGATCGCTTTTTTGAAAGGCGGAAAGGCAAACGATAAAACAGCCGTAACGAGAGCAAGCGAAAACGCTATCGAAAACGCCGTTACCACCCGTAAAAGAGTATTTGCCGCCGATTTCCAGAAAAACGCGTCGGACAAATATTCGCCCATTCTTGCAAAAGTCGCGCTTATCGAAGGAAAAATAAAATCGCTTCCTCCTTTATTATAAGCTAACGACCAAACGAGCGCAATCACTGCGACTGCGCTCACCGGATACACGAGTACGTCTATTACTTTTAACGCGCTCTTTTTCATTACTTGGTTATGTCGTAAAAGAAGTTTTCGGTAAACTCGCCCACGGCTTTATCGTTTACGCTTTTAACTATCGTAACGTAATCGTTTACCACGCTTATTTCTTCGGCGTCGAAATAATTCATTTTTATGTTGCAGCCCTTAACCGAATTTTCGGTAGTATTGTTCTCGTTAAACGAAGCGGTAAGCCCTTCCAAAAGATGATTTTTTACTGCCTGCGCGGCAAGAGCGGGATTTTCGATTATCCACTTTTCGTTTTCCTGCATTGCGGTGCACATATCCTTAATAAGCTGTTTATTCTTTTCCAAAACCGAAGCTTTTACTACCATAACGGCTTGCGGATACGCTCCGTAAATATCGTGAAGAGCCGCAACTTTTTTGATGATCGGCTTTGCGGCGGTGATCGTGGAAACCGCGGGCTCGGGCGCGACGACGTAATCGGCAACCGAATTTACCAGGGTGGGAGCGACGTCCGTGCCGCCTATTCCGATAAGATACACGTTTTCCGCGCTCTTTTCCGCCTCGTCCTCGGTGTACTTAACGTCGTACTTTTTAAGCATAGCCTTGAAAGTAAGTCCGGGAACGTTGGCTATGTTGACTATCGCCACCGTCTTTCCTTTAAGTGAATCAAGATTGTCCTTGGTGATCGCTTCGTCGGTCTTTGAAAGCATATAGAGATTGCCGTGAGTGACCACCGCCACTCCCTTGTATTCGTTGCCGCTTCCCAGTATTTTGGAAGCCGCGTTTACGGGAATAAGAGCAACGTCGGCTTTTTCGCCCGCTCCCGTTACGTGAGCTGTTATATTAGTGGCGTCTATAATTGAATAATTGAATTTCGCGCCGAACTGATTGTTTTCGTGCATCAGCTTTGCAAGCGAAAGTGCGGGCGCTCCGTCGGGCGCTACCACGCTTATCGATACGTTTTCCGTTTTTTCTTCTTCGGGCGTATTGCAGGCGACGAACGTTAACAGAGTTGCCGCAATTACAACCGACAGTATAATACTAATTATTTTTTTCATTTTTTTTTATCTCCTTTTATTTCCGTATTTATTTTTCGGTTTTTAAAACAGCTTTTTAATTTCAGTCAGTCAAAAAAAACTATCTTACTAAAGTTTTTGCTTTTACGCCTTTAATCATTCCTATTTTTCCCGCAACCGTATTAATTACGTCGCCGGGCGCGTCGATAACCACGCAAATGACCGAAACGCCTTCGTTAACCTCGGGAACGCCCAGTCTTCCTTTTACGTAGTCGCGAAATTCGTGCAAAAGCGCGTTGATTTTGTCCGTTTCCGCGCCTTTATCCACTATTATGCTGATTATTGCGATATTCTTTTCCATAACGCCTCCTGATATATTATAATAAAACCCGCCGCCTTGAATCTTAAGGCAACGGGAAAATAAAATTAAGGCGTGAAAATTACACGCTTTTAATTAACTTTTTACCGTCCCTTTTTCGTCAGAAAAGCCTTCCGATTCAGGTAACGTGATTATTATACACCT
>JBJFAC010000034.1:0-1694 GCA_051887715.1 Candidatus Neoclostridium sp. | reverse complement strand
AAGGCGCAGATCGATTCGGTCTGCGTTTTTTCTTGTTTTTTCGCGTTTCAGACAGCGCCTGATCGAGAAAAAGAGCAAGCGCCGCGCCTGCTCTTTTTCTGTGGTTTTTTATATTATTTCAGGAATTCGTCGAACTCGTCCATAAAGAACGCGCGCGTATACGCTTCGTTGCCGTCAAAGCCGCGGACGGTCACGCGGAAGTACGAGGGCATACCGCGCTTGCCGTTGTCGGGATCGGTCAAAAATTTGCTAAGATCGAATTCGGCGCGAGTGATATACTCTCCCGTGGCAGAACGACGGTTTTTGTTCTCGCGGCGTTCCATACTCACGGTGACCGAACGAGCGCCCGAGCATTCCACGACGAGTTTGCCGTCTTCTATATACATTTCGTGTATTTCAGGACCGCTGGTAGCGTAAAAATCGCCCTTTTTGAGCGCGTTCATAATGCTTGCGTAGTCCAGCTTTTCGCTTTTTATCATAACGTATCCGCCGAAAAAGTCGCCGTTCCAATGAGCGTCGTCTGCGGCGATTGGGAATATACGGTTGCCTTCGCGCAGTAAGTCGTCGAACGGCTGAACGTTTTCCATATACCCTTCGTGAACGCTGCCCGTGTTGTACACCTCGATGCCCCACAGGTTCTTCAAGCCCGTGTAGTCGTCGTGATTCTGCATCGACCACGCCGGGTGATTCAGCGTGACCAGAAAGCCCGCGTCGGTGGCTTTTTTGATTACGTCGTTGAGTCCTTCCGTGGAATAGGTGGCTTTGTACGAGAACTTTTTCATCTCTTCGGTTATGTGCAGCTTGCCGTTGCCCCACGCCGTCGCCGGATTGAGCACCGGGCACGATACGTTCTTGGGATCGAGCGCGTAAAAGTTCATGTGCGCCGTCTTTAAGAACGGGTGACGATCCACTTCGGACGGACAGTTGACCGTCTTTTCAAACGACGTGATCGCCACGAAATTCTCGTCCGTAAGGTCCTCGTGCGATAACAACACCTCGTGGTCGGTAAACGCCACCACCGAATAGCCCGCCTTCATATACGCCGCTTTTACCGTTTCGGGAGTCTCTCGTCCGTCGGAAACCGTCGTATGCATATGCAAATTCGCTTTGTAAAATTTGCCTTTTTCGGGCAGTAAATAATGTCTCATTTTTGCCTCCGCCTGGTTTTTTTCGTTACTGCAATTATATCACCCGTATGCCGAATTGTCAAACGATTGCCGATAACTTCTCTATATGCACATATTATTCTTTGTTATGCCGAAAAGCCGCCCCAGCACGCCGCGCCGCAACCGATAGTAAGCCCGAAGCGTTAGTTTTTTTACGCAATTATGCGTAAATCATTTGACATACGCCGCGTAATCTGTTATAATTATAAAGCTTTGATGATTTTCATGGCGTTTGGAGGCATAGCTCAGCTTGGTTAGAGCGCTACCTTGACATGGTAGAGGTCATAGGTTCGAGTCCTATTGTCTCCACCACAGATGAAAAATACGAACTCTGAAACAAAATCGGAGTTCGTATTTTTCTTTTCCCGAGACTTTTTCGGCGTGAAGTTTAGGTTTTGAATCGCTGACAAATCGAATATCAAACGCTTTTGCAGGTATTGACTCATCGATACCTGCTTTTCTATGCCGTTTTACTTATTGTCGTCCGTTTCTTCGCCTTTCGGGTGCCGTTTGTAGCACA
Source organism: Candidatus Neoclostridium sp. (assembly GCA_051887715.1). GTDB lineage: Bacteria > Bacillota > Clostridia > Christensenellales > Pumilibacteraceae > Neoclostridium. The sequence continues at coordinate 8 of JBJFAC010000034.1, read as the reverse complement.
GTGAAAAG
>JBJFAC010000033.1:0-1704 GCA_051887715.1 Candidatus Neoclostridium sp. | reverse complement strand
TAAGAAACGATCTTGGAAAAATCGCGCTTGCGGTTGCGGGAGCAAGCGGCGCGCTTTTAGCGATAATGTTCTTTGTGGTTTCGAGGAAAGGCCCCACGCGCTACACGGAAGTGGCGATAAGATACGCCGGAAAACAGCTTTTGTTCCAGATAATAGACGACCGTCACGTTATATTCACCAACGGAGAATACACGCTGGAATACTTCAAAAAGAAAGTGACCGAGCGGCCTCAGGGTATACTCAATCCGCTGCTCACGTTCAACGCTCCGCTTGCGGCAACGTACGGAGAAACCGCCTTTAAGGGCGTCAAGACGGTTTACGTCGGCACGCTGAAGTCCGAAGAGGGCAAAAAGCCGCACGTGTATAAGGTCAGCTGCGAGGGCAAATTCGTCACGGGCTTTAAGATGGACGGAAAAAGCGTCAACTTCGACGCAATAAATCAGAAGGGAGTAAGCCTGGGACTGCCGGCTATGCTCATAGAGGCTATTCAGGAGCGCGGCACTCTGCTTCCGCCCAAGGATATAGCGGTAAGCAATAAATAAGGAGAAAAAGCGTGAAAAAAGCAGTAGTTTTTTTGGCGGACGGTTTTGAAGAAATAGAGGCGCTCACCGTCGTGGACGTGTTGAGAAGAGCCGGCGCGGAGGTAGACGCCGTTTCCGTTTGCGGAAAAGAGGTTACCGGCGCGCACGGCGTCACCGTTATTGCGGACAAAACCGACGACGAGTTCGATATGGAAAAATACGACGCGGTAGTGCTCCCCGGGGGAATGCCCGGGGCGAAAATACTCGGCGAATGCAGAAAGGTTGTGGGCTGCGCGGCGGCGTTCGACGCCAGACACAAGGTGGTTGCGGCAATATGCGCCGCTCCCGCCACGGTGCTGGGAATGAACGGCTTGCTGGCAGGCAGAAAAGTCACGTGCTATCCCGCGGAGCAGTTTATTCAGGTTCTGGAAGGCGCAAGTTATACGGGTGAGGACGTGACGACGGACGGCAATCTCATAACGGCGAACGGACCGAAATCGGCAATGAAGTTCGCCCTTGCCGTGTGTGAAAAATTAGGACTTAAAGCGACGTTTTAGTCGTAATATAAATAACAGGAGATTATAATTATGAGTGAAAACAAAACCGGCTTGATCGAAGCCATTGACAAATTACCCTTGTGGTTAAAAATCGTATTCTGCATACCTTTTCTCGATATTATCTGGGCTATTTACCGCATAGTAAAGGGAATCGAAAACAAAAACGTACTGCTCATAGTAGTTGGCATACTGTGGATCATCCCCGGCGGCGCTATTTGCTGGATCGCGGATCTGATAACGGTAATATTAAGCAAAGAAAGACCTATTCTGTCCTGACTGCCGGAAGCCGCAAACGCGCGCCTTTCGACCGTATCGAAAACCCAACCGAAAGAACTAAAAAAATCGACCGCACTAAACGCGATCGATTTTTTTTTGCTTTATGCTTCTGCTTGAACTTCGGTTGTGGCCTCGGGAAGAACGTGAGTATGCTTCGTAACCCACTTTTTCATATTGATTCCGAGCCAGAGGCTGTAGATGCCCAACGTAACGATGGTCAACAAGAACCACTTAATGTAGTTTCCGAATAACTGACCGCCCTTTCCGTCAAACGTTAAACGCTTTCCGTCGATAATAGTATGTTTTACATACCATCTCTCAGACATGCATACTGCCCAGGGAGTGCCGAT
>JBJFAC010000032.1:0-1704 GCA_051887715.1 Candidatus Neoclostridium sp. | reverse complement strand
CGTTTCACCTTTGGTGAAGTATAGTGTGCTATACTTTTGTTGTGGACTAAAAATTTCCTATGGAAACTGTGTTTTCTCCGTCGTCGTCTTTTTTGCGAGAAACGTGCGCTGTGCACGTAGTGCCGTTTTGAAATAAACAGCGGCTTTAACGTTAGGATATAGTTACGATAACGTCGCCGTCCTCCAAAATTCCGTTTGCCTGTTCTACGGTTTCGCAATAGATATACGTATTTTCGCCGCGCTTAATATAGCATGCGCCCGAAGCATAGGGTGCATACATATCAAACGGAGCTTCCGCGGTGTGAGCCGTTCCGTTCACAGTCATAGTGCAACCGGTTGCCGTATTGCCGACGAATTCATCGTAGTTTTTTGCGCCGGTATATGTATAGGACGTTCCGGTAATCAAGCCGATCGTGGTGGTTTCGGTACCGGTAACCTCCAGCGCGACGTTGACAACGTTGCAGTTTTTAACGTTGTTGCCGTAGTGAGCCCAACCGATAATACCGCCCACGCAACGAGTGCCGATAAGTTTTACGTTTTCAACGGTACATCCGCTTGCACGATCGGCCTTACCCTCGCCGCTAAAACCGTAGATACCGCCTACCTGACGACCTCCGCCTATTACGGAGCCTTCATCGCCTTTTACAGAACAATTATTGATTTTAGAATAGCCGTATCCGATAATACCGCCGATATAAGACGAATTGAAGTTTGCGATATGACCGTTTTGAGTGGTCGTTCCGATCTGAATCACGCCGCTGACGTGCACGTTCGTAACGGTGGTGTTACCGCTGCCGAGAACAGCGCCGATAGCGGAATTGCCGTATACGTATGCGTTATGAATCTTGAGATCGTTGATCGCTTTCGGGTTGGACTTTCCGAATAAACCGAAACCGCTTCCTTCAGTGCCGCCGTATACCCAAAGATTGCCGATAGTGTGATCCTGACCGTCGAACGTTCCCGTAAAGCCGTTGATAGGCGTCCAGGCACGGTTGTCTCCGTCCAGATCAATATCGGAAGTCAACTTCACGGTGTAACCGCTGTAATTAGTGCCGGAATTGACCTGTTTAGCGAACAAAGCAAGTTCTTCTGCGGAAGTAACGGTAACGCTCTTACCTTCAACGGGAACGGAATATTCCGCAGCCGCTTTATCTATCCAATTTGCTTTTTGATACGTATAAGTAAACGGAGAGAAAGACAAAGTAAGCATAGTTACGATGCCGGTTTCGCTATCGTAATAATATTCCTGATCGGCTACGACTTCGCTTAAGGTTTCTTTTGCCGTCATAAGAACGCCGCTGTGATAAAGTTTGAAGTCGGACAGCTCTTTTCCGACGAAAAGCTCCACTTTTATAAGAACGGTATTGTCCTCGTGAAGATTTTCCATTTTAACTTCCAGCGTTTTTGCCGTTTCAACAGCGCTAACGGTAATATTCGAGGGATTTGCCGCTTCGTTTATGGTAAGAGTGAGCTCCGTCTTTCCTTCTTCGATTTTTGCTCCGGCGGGAACTGTTGCCTGCGCCACGGGAGTAGTCGTGTCCTCGACTTTATCTACAGACTGCAAAATAACGTCGCTTGCGACATTGCCGTCTTCATCGATTTCAACGGGAGCATACGCCACTACGGGATAGAGAGCGTCGGCGTCGTATTGATTGTCGGTGCTGTCGGTTTCAACGGTATCCTGCGTTGCAACGACGGTAATAG
>JBJFAC010000031.1:0-1716 GCA_051887715.1 Candidatus Neoclostridium sp. | reverse complement strand
CGGCGGCGTATAAACGGGCGAGCGGTCGAATAAATATAGCCGTAAAGAGGTGAACTAATGGAAAAATGGTATAATCTCGGCGTTAAAAGCGTAATGGAAAAGCTGAAAACCGACGTCGGAGGACTGACGGACGAGCAAGCCGAAAAGCGTCTGCGGGAGAATGGCGAAAACGTACTTTCGTCTTATAAAAAAGCGTCGTGGATAATGTTGCTGCTAATGCAGTTTACCGATCTTATGACATTGCTTCTCATCGGAGCGGCGGCGGTTTCGGGCGTTATTGCGGCAATAACCAAGGACGGAAGCGACCTCGTGGACACGTTCATAATAGTATTTATCATATTTTTGAACGCGATCGTGGGCTTCATTCAGCAGTTCCGCGCCGATAAAGCCATCGAAAAGCTGAAAAGAATGTCGGAGGGCGAGGCGAAAGCGTACAGAAGCGGTAAACAGGTAAAGCTCCCGTCGCGCCTTCTGGTCAAGGGCGACGTTATAGAACTTGAAGCGGGCGACGTCGTCCCTGCCGATTGCAGAGTGCTCGAATCGCAGTCGCTCACTACCGACGAAAGCTCGCTGACGGGCGAAAGCGAAGGAGTGGTGAAAACGTCGGACGCTCTCGGCGGATTCCGTGCGCTCGGAGACAGGAAGAATATGGTGTATTCGTCCACTTCGGTGTGCTTCGGGCGCGGCAGAGCGGTGGTAGTCGAAACGGGAGAAAACACCGAGATGGGGCAGATAGCGCGTTCGCTCAGTCGTGAAAAGCCGCCAAAAAGTCCGCTGGAAAAAAGTCTGGACGTGCTGGGACGGGTTATATCTGTTTCCGTGATCTGCGTTGCCGTAATAGTGTTCACGTGCTCGCTGATTGCCGGCAGGAGCACTCTACTGAATTCGTTTATGTCCGCCGTGGCGATAGCGGTCGCCGCGATTCCGGAGGGTATGCCTGCCGTCGTGACGATTATAATGGCGATGGGAGTGCAGAAAATGAGCAAGTCGCGCGTTGTGATACGCAAGCTGCACGCCGTGGAAACGCTGGGCAGTTGCAGTTGTATATGCTCGGACAAAACGGGCACGCTCACCGAAAACCGTATGCGATTGGAGCGATTGTGCTTTTTCTCCGGCGAAACGGGCGTGGACGAAAAGGACGAGAACGCGTTTTACGAATGCGCGTCGCTTTGTCATGAGGTTCGCGGCGAATATCCCTTTTTGTCGGGCGACGCAACCGAAAAAGCCATCGTGGAATATCTTTACAAAAACGGACGTAACGCGCGCGGCTTGAAGGATAAGACCATTCCGTTTTCGTCGGAAAGCCGTATGATGAGCGTAAAAAAGGGACCTAAAGCCTATCATAAGGGCGGCTTTGACGTTATAATCGGAAAATGCACGGCGTATTTGTTCAAGGGCAAGGTATATCCGTTCACCGCGGAGAAAAAGGAGCGGATTATGTCAAGGTGCGCGCGAATGGGCGAGCAGGCGCTGCGCGTTCTCGCGTTTGCCTACAACGATTGCGACGGCGAAATAAGCCGCGAATCAATGATTTTTATATGCGTTGCGGGCTTTTTCGATCCGCCCAAAAAAGGAGCGGCGGAAGCGGTAGCGGAGTGCAGGCAAGCCGGGATACGCGTCGTAATGATTTCGGGCGATCATCCGGTGACTGCAAAAGCCGTCGCGTCGCGATTGGGCATCGAAGGCGAGACTATGACGGGCGAGGAGTACTGCAGG
>JBJFAC010000030.1:0-1726 GCA_051887715.1 Candidatus Neoclostridium sp. | reverse complement strand
CTGGAGCAAAATTACCGTTCCACGCAAAATATCCTCGACGTGGCGAACAAAATAATAGCCAACAATACGACTCGGCTTGACAAGGTGCTGTGGACGGCTAACGGTAAAGGCGACGAAGTCGAATGTTATTGCGCAAAAACCGATCGCGAAGAAGTAAACTACGTTATAAAAAACATAGCGAGGCTGATGCGGCTTAAGGGATACGGTTACGACGATTTTGCCGTTCTTATGCGAGTCAACTCGCTGTCGCGCCCGTTTGAAGAAAGCTTGCTTGCGTATAACGTTCCGTACAGAGTGTACGGCGGTTTCAAATTCTACGAGCGCAAAGAAATAAAAGATATTCTTGCGTATATGCGCCTTATGGTCAATCCGTCGGACGTAGAGGCTATGCTGAGAATAGTCAATTTTCCAAAGCGCGGAATAGGCGAGGCAACCGTAAGTCAGCTTCTGAATTATTCGGCGGTGACGGGAATATCGCTGTACGACGTCGTTACGGGCTCCGGCGAGAACGAAGATCTTCCGCTGAAAACCACCAAAAAACTGACTAATTTAGCCGAAACGCTCAAATGCTTCGAGAACGCGCACGCAACCGGAGCAAGCGTCGCTCAGCTGGGCAAGTACGTCGTTAAAGTGCTCAACCTGAAGGAGTATTACGGCGGCGACGACGATGAAAACGTAAACCGTCGAATGAATATCAAAGAACTGCTGTCGGGTATGGAGGAGTACGATAAAAACAACGGAGGAACGCTGGAGGACTACCTGCAAAGCATTTCTCTGTACAGCGATACGGACGAGGACGACGGCGCCGATTCGGTTACGATAAGTACCGTGCACAGCGCGAAAGGTCTGGAATTTAAGGTCGTGTTCATTGTCGGAGCGGAGGAAAATATCTTCCCGGCTTCTCAAAGGGCGGACGAGGGCGATCAGATCGAGGAAGAAAGACGTTTGATGTACGTCGCCGTGACGCGAGCGATGGAAAAGCTGTTTATCACCTACACCGAAAGCAGATTCCGCTTTAATAAGGTCAATTATTCTTCGCCCAGCCGTTTTTTAAGCGAAGCGGGCTTCAAGCTTGCAAAGCCCAAAGAGCAAAGCGAATCGCGTTCTTCTTTCGGCTACGGCGGCTACGGAGGATATTCGGGAGGCTACGGCAGAAGCGGCGCCTACAGAGGAGAGAGAAACTATTCCAAAACGGGCGACGACCGCTATAATCGGGAGGAAATTCCCGTATACTCGTCTCCCGCGCCCGAAAAAAAGACAAGCGGAGTGGTGAAAAAGGATTTTTCCGCGTTTAAAGAAGGCGATCGCGTCGCCCACAAGAAATTCGGAAACGGAACGATTACGGCTATTAAGGGCAGCGGAGAAAACGCCTACGCCGAGGTTTTGTTCGATAATCTCGGCAAACTGAATCTTATGCTTGCTTACGCGCCGCTTGAAATAATCGGATAGGAGGACGTATATATGGACAGAATGAAACGCCTGGTTGACCTTTTGAACGGTTACGCATACGAATACTACGTTCTCGACGAACCCACCGTCTCCGATAAAGAGTACGACGCCTTGTACGACGAATTGTGCCTGCTTGAAAAACAGACGGGCGTGGTTTTGCCCGATTCTCCCACGAAAAAGGTGGGCGGCGAACCGCTTAAGGATTTTGCGCCGCACGAGCATATTCACAGACTGTACAGCCTGGATAAGTGCAATTCGTTCGAGCAACTGCGCGCCT
>JBJFAC010000029.1:0-1729 GCA_051887715.1 Candidatus Neoclostridium sp. | reverse complement strand
AACGACACGGACATCATATTCTGAAACACTACGCCTTCGGGTACAAGCCCTTTTATAACGCGCTCCTCGCCCTTTCTTTCTCCGTCGGGCGACAAAACGAACGCGCGTATTTCCGCGGGCGCTCCGTCGTCTCCGTCATCTCCCAGATAATGCGTGTATGCAAACAGTATTTCGCCGTTTTTCAGGCGCATGAACGCTCCTTCGCTGTTTCGGGGATTGTTTTTCCCGGGAGCCAGATCGCATATTATTTTTCCAAGCATATTTTCTCCTCGTCCTTGCTTTTATTATACCACGCAATGTGCTTTTTTTCAATAGTTTTTTCGCTTAATTATTTAATGATTTGTCAGTTTATTTTAGCGATTTGTCTTATTTAAGCGGCTTGGATTTAACGAATTGCTATTTCTTTGACAAAAACAGTTCTATGCCGTCGCGCATACCGCCGTATCTTGCGTCCGTTTCGTGCAGCAGTATTCTGAACTCGGCGTTGTCGTTGGGCTGTGCGTCGAACGTGAATCTGACCGTCTGCGTTTCTCCGTAGAAGTAACCGAACTTTTTGTTCGGAGCGAAAACGAGTTTGCCGTCCACGTAGACCTCGGTGTGATCGGATTCCAATTGCAAAAAGCACATGCCGTAGTTGGTGTTTTCGGGCAGTTTTGCGAAGAAGCGATAAATTCTCCAGCCGTTGCGGAAGTCGTTCTGGTGACAGCCGATACAGCTTACCGGAGTGAACGAATTCATATCGTTTCCCGCCAGCTTAACGAGCGGATCGGGCTTTTGATCGGTTATTTCGGACATGGTCATTTCGGAAATTATGCGAGTGTTCGCGCTTGCTATTTCTTTGCTTGTCGAAGCCGTGAGCTCGTATTCTATTCTTGCGCTTTCCATTCCGTCGGCTTTAACGATCAGCGCACCCTTCTTTCCACCGAATTTTGCGGAAATTATCGCCTGACATCTGCCCTTGAAAAGCTTGCGCTGAGGCAGAGCGTCCGATTCGTGGCTGTTGGGATCGCCGTTACCCACGCCGCGCACGTAAATATCTCCTTCGGTTTCGAAATACACGGTTTTGTCCTCTTCGGGAACGAACGTGCCGTTTTCGTCCGTAAGCGACACGTTTACAACGGCGGCGTCCTCGTAGTCCGCAATCAGCGCGGTTTTATTTGCTTCAGCCCTGATCGCGGCGGCTTTTCCCGCGGTGGTAACCTCGTCCTCCGCCGCTTTCTTGCCTGCGACGTAGCCCACCGCTTTAAGCGTTCCCGGACGGTATTCCACGTTCCATATCGGAGTGTTTATGCAGTCGGACGGTTTTTTGCCCAGGCTGACGCCGTTAAGCAACAGCTCGACCTCTTCGCAGTTGGTGGGAGCCGCCACCTTGACCGTTTTGCCCTCTTCCCAATTCCAGTGCGGCATTACGTGCACCGTGGGCTGATCGGTAAAGCACGCTTTGTTGAAGTAGAACGAGTCCTTTTTAAATCCGCAGGTGTCGAGTATACCGAACTGCGAGGATACGCTGGGCCAGGTATACGGAGTGGGTTCGCCGCGGTAATCGAAGCCCGTCCAGATGAAAATGCCGCCGAAAAAGTCGTTCTTGCGCACGAAATCCCACGTTTCGCGCACGGTTTGTCCCCACGGAACGGTTTCTTCGTCGTAGCCTGCCAGCTCGTGTGCCTGATTGTTCGTTTCGTAACAGCCGCGAGTGGTGACCGCGCTGTTGTTCTCCGAGCCTATAATG
>JBJFAC010000028.1:0-7582 GCA_051887715.1 Candidatus Neoclostridium sp. | reverse complement strand
CCGATGCGGAAGAATATGCTTTCGACTTCTGGGCTGCAGTCGAGACCGGCGAAACTCCGATCAACTGGAACGAAGCGGTAACCGAAAACGTCACCGTGTATGCGGTTTATAAAAAGGAACTGAGAAAGTACGACGTTATAGCCGACTTTGACAATCCGCTGTTCTATTTTGCAAACGCGAACGGAGTAGAACTGTCGGAAATCAAGAACGTGCTCTACGGCGATACCGCAATGTTTACGATAAACAAAGCGAGAGAAACCGCAGGCACCGCGATCGTCACCGTAAAGACCACTAATTCCGCCGGAACGACCGAAGTCATCGCCACTCCCGACGAAAACGACGTATACACTATCACCGTAAACGGCAGCGTAGAGATTATCGTCAGCGGACTTGTAGTAAGAACGTATAACGTAACGATCGGCGTATCCGGAGTTATAAACACTCCCGACTGGGCTGCTCCTTACGGAAAGATCGACGACGTCAAGTTTGAAGTGACCGAGGAAGGAAAGGGCGCCGTGACCGCCGACGTAAAGATCGAGAACGGAATGGTTAAGTTCTCCTGGACGGCAGGCAAATATTCGGTGCGCGCATTCGTTGAAGAAAACGGCTCCAAGAAGTATATTTCTCAGGCAGTAACCGCCGAAGTCGACGCTTTCGCGGCAGACGACGACGGCAACTACACCTTCGCCGACGAAATAATTCTTTCCGCGCCCGTGGAAACGACCTGGAATCAAACCGCACAGATAGGCAAAGACGGCTCGGTAATGACCGAAAACGGAAAAGCGTACGCGCTTACCTTCACCGATTTTGCTCCCGGTAACAACGACTTTGCAATAACCGTGACCTACGATCAGCTGATGAGCGACGAGAACAAGCGTCCGCACGGCGATCCTACGGGAGACGAGGGAGCAACCAACGATCCGTCCGTCGGATTTACCTTCTTCTCCGGAGAAGATAAACTGGAAATACCGCTGTACGACGCAGGCGCTATCCGCGTTTGGGAAAACAACGTAATGATGCTCGAACACAAAGCCACGATGGCAAAAGCCGGCTCTTTGCTCGGCAGACTTGAATGGCCCGACTGCTACCGTCACGCCGAGCTCACCTACGTAAAGGTGAACGGCTGGCTGTATATCGTCATTTCGGCAAACGGCGACGCAGGCTGTTACTCTACGGGAAACAGCTGGTTTGCTTCCACCGCAAAGACGTACGTCAATTTCGTACCCGCAATGATCGACCTTGAAAACGGCATTCTGTACGCACGCAAAGGCTATACAGGCACGACCAAGGACATTAAAAACGGTCTTGAATATCCGTCCACCGAGAAAGTGTGCGAATTCAATTCGACGTTTATGAAAAACGTATTGACCAATATCACCTCCGCATACGCAGAATTTGCGTTCGGCGACGGCAAGTCGTACGGCGTTATGAGCGGCTACGGCTACACGTCCGACGCTAAGGTTCTTGCCGAAATGGAAAAGAGTCTTAAGAGCGAATTCAGCATTACTTCCAACCTCGCGCTTGAAGACATCGAACTCAAGGTAGACGGTGCGGATTATAAGGGTGCGGAAGTGCTCGGTATGCAGCAGTCCCGCACGGTAACCTTCAAGGTTCCGGCAGGCAAGATCATCGCACAGCTCACCGTCGGCGGAAAAGACGCTGCGTTCGAGCGCGACGGCGATCTGGTGACCGTAGTTGTAGGCACGGAAGAAACCGTAGGCAGTAAGGCGCTCGTGATCGAACTCGTTGAAGGCAGAGACGCCGTAATAAGCGGAACCGTAGCGGTAGAGGGAGACTTTGCCGGCAAGGATCAGCTGGATAACGTAATGGCTCGTTTCATCTCCGACACGGGCGTTATCGTCCGCGCGGCGTACGATAAAGAAACCAAGAAGTACTCCGCGTCCGTACCCGCCGGCAGCTGGAAATTATTCGTAACCAACGGCTACGTATGCTCCGAAACCGCGGTTAAGAGCGTGGTAAACAAAGACGCAACCGTAGACGTCAAGCTCAATTCGATTGCATCCGTGGGCGCAATCGCCGTTACCGGCGGCGGCTCGACCGACAACGGCGACGGCACGTATTCCGTCAAGAAGTTAGTCGGCGGAACGCAGGAAAACGCAATGAAGAACGTTTCGTTCGTTCCTAACAACGAAATTCTCGAATTCGGCTTCACCATCACGGGAATTACGCAGAGAGGCGACGAAAATAACGGCTTGTATCCGTTCATCGGAATGTTCGTTAAGAGCGCGGACGGCGGAATATGGCGTATCACCTGGTGTAACGCGGGCGACCAGATGGCTCAGATGCCGCTCGACGACGTAGCGCGTTACGCGGTAACCGACACTCGTAATCCGTGGGATCCCTTCGGATCGGCTTCCGGCTGGTACACCTTCGCAAGACCGAACTACAAGCTTACCGTAAAGATACAGCTTGACGGCTACAACGTAAAGGTGTTCTTCAAGACGGGCGAAGAAACCGAATGGAAGAACGTTGCGTTCGACAACGGCGACACGATGAACATTTACGATTTCTGGAACCAGGAAACCACCAATAAAGCGATGTTTAATAACCTCAAGAATCGTAAAGAATATCTTGACACGCTGTATAAACCCGATCAGGAATGCCAGTTCGGTATTTCGATTCGCCGCGACGCAGCGGACAACGACGTCAATCCCATTAAGATGTCGGATATCTGGTACAACATAACCGCAAAAAACTGATTGCGCAATTGCCTTAAACGTACGTAAACGCGTTAAGGCGCAACGGGCTCTTATGCGACCGACCGCAATAAACTTGCAAAAAAGCAATTTACTTGCGTAAAGCCGCAAAAAAGCCGCGGCAATCGGTAAATTCACAAAACGAAAAAACCGCCGTCTCCGATTCCCTCGGTCTCGGCGGTTTTTGACTGAAATAACTATAAAAAAGCCGCAGTTACTGGGAATTGCGGCTTTTCGTCTGTGCGAATTTTATATTTTTTTACTAAAAGAGAGGGAGATAATCCCGTTAAAATACCGACGGAAACTCTCTTCGGCGGAAAATCGGCTTAAGGCAAGAAAAATAACCGTCAGTCGTCCGATTTATCCATCAGTCCGCGGCGCGAATAAAAGCGTTTTTCAAGCAGCGTATACGAGGGCTGTTTGCCGTCTTTTGCAAGCGACTCGGTCAAAAAAGCGGTTTTTGCGGTTTGCTCCAAAGCAACGGCTTTTACGATGACCTCTTCGACGTTTTTTCCGAACACGATTGCGCCGTGCGAGCGCATCAGCACCGCAGGCATAACGTCGGGAGAGTAGGGCGCGATTTCTTCCACTACCGAATCGGCGAGATTTTTTTCGTAATCCTCGTCGTAGTCGTGCTCGTCAAGCTCTCTCGTGCAAGGAATATCGCCTCCGAAAAAATCGGCGTGCATAGCGCCGTAGAAAGGAATATCGCGGCCGGCTTGCGAAAAGGCGGTGACGAACGGAGGACGGATAAACGCAAGCGCTTCCAGCTCCGCGAAATTGCGGTAAAGCTCCAGATGAATTTTCACGTCGTCGGACGGAGCGCCTTTGCCTTCGACTATATTTCCCATAAGATCGATAAGCAGCATATCGTCCACCGACAGCTTGTCGTAATCCGAACAGACAGGACGGGCGACCACGAGCCCGCTTTCTCTGTCTATCACGCTGACGTTGCCGTATCCGAACGAATCCAGCCCGTGGCTTTTCAGTTGTAAATTAGCGGCGAGCGCCTTGATTTTCAGTTCTCTCAGCATAAGTTTCTCCGACCTTTTTTATTAAGTATATATTAAAAATACCGCGTTGTCAACGTTTTTTTCCAAAAACCTTCAGGCAGTTGACATTATCGCTTATTTTTAGTAAAATATACGCGTCGCGGCGGAATTTTCTGCCGTCGTCAAATTCGCGTTTTAGGAGAAGCAAATGACGGAAGCGGTAGTCTTCGATCTTGACGGAACGCTTATGGACACGCTGTACGACCTTTACGTCGCGGTTAATCGCGCGCTCGGATACGGCGGAATGAAAAGCGTGGATATAGATAAGGTGCGCTTGTCCGTGGGTAACGGAGTGCAAATGCTGGTTCGGCGTTGTATGCCGCCCGACAGCGAGCAAAAATTCGCGTCGGTAATGGAGCGGTTCAACTGCGAATACGCCCGTTGCAAGGACGATCACACTGCGCCTTATTTAGGTGCGAAAGCGACTATGCAAAAGCTTAAACGGGCGGGAATAAAAATCGCGGTCGTATCCAATAAAACCGAAAGCGCGGTAAAAGCGCTGTGCGAGGAAAATTTTGCGGGACTGTACGACGTTGCCGTGGGCGACGACGGAGTGCGCAGGCTCAAGCCGTCGCCCGAACCCGTCGAGTACGCGCTAAGCGTTCTGAAAGCGGATAAAAGCCGTTCGTTTTACGTCGGAGATCAGGAAGTGGACGTGCTTACCGCAAAAAATTCGGGGCTTAAGCTGATAGGCGCGGGCTGGGGCTTTCGCGGCAGAGCGGCGCTCGAAGAGGCAGGCGCGCTCGTCGTTTGCGACGATTTTGACGAATTATATGAAATCGTGACGAAAAATAATGCAAATTAAACAAAAATCAAGAAATCGTACAATAAAATTATTCGCTTTCGGGCGTATTCGTGGTATAATATAGAAATGATAAACGCAGAAAAAAAACGACTTAACGTACTTGAAATAATCGACGTTGCGGTAAGCGCGGTGTCCGCTCTTATATTCGCATTCTGTCTGGTCTGGGCAATCGTGAGTATGATTACGGGCGCGCCCTCGCCGATAAGCGGAAACGCTTACGGATCGATCGAGATATTACAGCGTCTGGGAGGATTAGGCGTCGTGCTTTTGACCGTAATAGTCAGGCTGTGCGGCGTAAAGTTGCCTCCGTACGTGACCATCGCGTTAAACGCGTTCGTGGTGTTGACCGTATTCGGCGGAACGATAATCGGACTGTACATAACCACAAATTGGTGGGACAAGTTCAATCACACTATGAGCGGCGTACTTTTGGGGCTTGCCGGAATGTTTTTTGTCAACCTGCTTACGCGCGGACAGGACAAAATCAACGCTTTATCCGTTTTTATAGTCGTATTTTCATTCGCGCTGATGTGCGGAGCGGTCTGGGAAATATACGAGTACACCTGCGACGATATTTTCGGACTTAATATGCAGAAGTTTATGAACGATATAAGCGGCGAGCAATACGTGGGTCACGCCGCGCTTAAGGATACGATGGGCGACGTAATAGTGGACGCGATCGGCGGAGCGGTAATAGGCTTGGTCTGCGCGATAGTATCGGCTAAAAACCCCTCGTTCGTGCGCAATTTCACCGTCGGATTCGTGTCGCCGAAGAGAAAAAAAACGGTCGCGGCTTCTTTAAGCGAACAGGCTATCGGGCAAAACGCGCCGCAATATGACGAAAAAACGGACGAGCAAACGCCGACCTCCGACGAAATAGCGCAAAACGAAGCGGAATGACTTGTCAATTTCCGCAATATGTGATAGAATATAGACAGCCTTAAAAAGCAATCGCTTTTTTACGGGAGGTCGAATGAAAACGCAAAAGAAGAACCTTTTAAAGATAGCGGCGATGTGCGCGATAATTTTGTCGTGCGTCGCCTTTTCGCTGTTTAATAATACCGTATCCGCGCAGGAAACTGCTCGCGAAAAAGTGACGTTTCCCTCGCTTGAACAGTCGTGCGTGTACGACGGAACGGAAAAGAGCCCGACGTACGACGCGCGCTATTGCCGCCCCAATCAGAACGTGAAGTACACGATTGCAGGCGACTATTTCGTTAAATTCAACCTTACGGACAAATCGCGTTACTGCTGGGAAGACGGCAGCGACGGCGAAGTTACCGTCAAATTCACGATAGAAAAAGCCGTATTCGACCGCGACTCGCTTATTTTCCGCGATCAGACCTTTGTTTACGACGGACAGGAGCATTATCTGGAGGTCGTCGGACTGCCCTCTTTTGCCAAGGTGCTTTTCAAAACGCTTGCAAGCAAGCCGGGCGTGTACGATTCCGTGGTGCAGATCGATCTCGGCAGTAACTACGTAAACGACAGAATAGAACTTTCGGGCGCAAAAATGACCATACTCGCGACCACGGTCGATGGCGAGGACTATTCGTTCACGGACGAGCGCGGTTTTTCGCACGAGCTGGTTATGTCGTCGGACGTCGATCGCGCCAAAGCGTTCGAGAGAAAGCTGCCGCGCGTGGGTACGGTGTTCGTCGCTCGCGCCCCGAAAGCAACGCTAAGCGGCGCGCAGTACGATTTCGGCACGGGTAAATTCAAATACAAGCTGACCGTTCCCACCCGTTATATCGGCGTAAAAGCGTTCGTCAACGACGGCGGCGTCGCAAAGGAAGTGAAAATCGCCTGGGAAGGACAGCAGGCGACGTTTGAAGCCGACAGTCTTTGCGAGTTTGCGATAGTATATACGGGAGTGGTGCAGGATCCGCCGCAGTTTTTATGGCTGGAAATACTTCTGGGCGCGGTGATCGCCTTGGAAGCGTGCTTTATCGTCGTATTAGCGCTAAAACTCAAAAAATCCGGAAAGACGGCAAAATAGCGCTCCGAAAAAAGAAAACGCGCGGTTTAAGTTCCGTGCGCTTTCAAAAGGAAAGGAGAGTATGAAACGAAAAAGTCGTTTTTCGTAATCGATTATTGCCGCCCCGAAAGGGTTTTATACGCGCTCGACAAAGAAAAACGCACGAAAATTATCGGAGGTACGAAGTGATATTTTCTTCGGCATTGAATTTAATATGTTCGATCGGCGCCGAAATAGCGGTAATGGCGTCGGAAGGAGCGCTGATAATAGCGGGAGCGGTAGCGCTGTTTATTCTCGCGCGTAAAGCGTATCCGCGCACGCACGAAAACGCGCACGGCGAGGCAGTCGGAAATAATAACGGTACGCTAAAGCCGTCCGCTTTGCCGCAGGAAAAACAAAAGCAAGACGAACTCCAACCCGAAATCAAATCGGAAGAGCGCCCGACGAACGAGAAAACGGAAATCGAAAACGCGCCGCAAGAGGAGATAGCCGAGCCCGAAGATACGTCTGTCGACGAAGCGCCCGAAAAACCGGAAAATCCCGAAACGGGCGAAGAGCAAGATATAAAAGCGCAGGAAGAAGCGCCCGAAATGCGGGAGGAGTCGGAAATACGCTACGAAAAGCCCGCAATGCGCTATGAAAAGCCGGTCAAAGACGAGGCGGCTTTGCACGAGCAGGACGTTCTGGAACTTAAAAGATATATTATGTCGATCAAGTCCGAGGCGAAAGCCCCGTCGGAGCAAAAACCGATAGAGGAGCCGATGCCCGAGCCCGAACAGTCGATCGCTCCAACGCGGAGAAACGTTTCGCACGCGGAAGAAACGCAGTTGAGATACGTCGATCCCGCAAATCCCGACAAGCCGCGCGAGGAAAATTTCGCGTCGTACAACGTCGACGAAGCGGCGCTGCTGCATCGTCACATCGAAATGGAGCGCAAGCGGCACGAGGCAAACGCTAAGGTCGAGCAGGAAAAAGTGGATTGGAACAGAGTAAAGGAGTACAATTCGGCTATCCTGTCAATGGGCGAAAT
>JBJFAC010000027.1:0-1785 GCA_051887715.1 Candidatus Neoclostridium sp. | reverse complement strand
CGACGCGAAGTACTGCGCGGTCAGCGAAAAAGCCAGTCCCACCGCCGCGAGCGCAAGCATATAGATTGCGTAGCGGATCAGAAGCGAATAGTCTCCGCCTGCTCCCGCCGGTATCGCTTCGTCCACTATTTTCGCGACGACGACGGGCACCAGAAGCTCTAAAACGGCTTCGATCAGCTTGAACAGCGGTCCCAGCACCGTCTTGACGCGGTATCCTTTAAGATAGGAAAGAAGTTTAAGCATTTTTAACTCCTTGAAGATCGTTTCGAGAATAAATAATACCATATTTTCACGCAAAAGTAAACTCATTTTTCTATAATAGCCCGATAGTATTGACGAACGCGCTAAAATTTGCTATAATTGACGAGGTAAAAAGCGGAGGCAACGATGATTGACGATCAGATACTGAAATTATTCGCGCTGCCCGACGACGATTATTCTTTGTCGCCGTACGGCAGCGGACACATAAACAGGACGTATCTTGCGGAGGGGAAACGCTTCAGGTTCGTACTTCAAAGGATAAACGACAAGATATTTCCCGACGTGGAAGGACTTATGCGCAACCTGTCCTCGGTGTGCGATTATTACGCGGACGCAATAAGGAAAGAGGGCGGCGACGCGTCCTCGTGCCTTACGATAGTGCCGGCAAAGGACGGTAGTAGATTCGTGAAAACGGACGAGGGATATTACCGCGTGTATAACTTTATAGAACATACGGTAGCTTTGAATATGCCGCTGTCGGCAGAGCATTTCGGCAAGGGCGGCGAGTGCTTCGCGCGGTTTGCAAAAAATCTCGCCGGCTTCGACGCGAGCGCGCTTACAGACGTGATACCGCATTTTCACGATACGGTAAGGCGCGTCGGTAACCTTAAAAACGCGGTAAAAGCCGACGCTTTCGGACGGAAAGAAGAGGTTAAGGCGCTTATCGACTTCGTGCTTGAAAGAGAAAGCGCCGCGGGCGTGGTGCTTAAAGGGCTGGAAAACGGACTTATTCCGCTCCGCGTGACGCACAACGACACCAAGTTCAACAATCTGCTGTTCGACGCCGACACTAAGCTGCCGGTTGCGGTCATCGATCTGGACACCGTTATGAAAGGCAGTATGCTCTACGACTTCGGCGACGCGGTGCGGACGGGTTGTAATTCCGCCGACGAGGACGAGCCCGATCTCGATAAGGTAAGATTCCTGAAGGACTATTACGACGCGTTCGAGGGCGCGTATCTCGGCGTGTTGGAAGGCGGAATAACGGCGGAAGAAAAACGCCTTCTGGGCTTTTCCGCAATGCTCATGACTTACGAGTGCGGCGTCAGGTTTTTAACCGACTATCTGGAGGGCGACGTATATTTCGCCGTTCACAAGCCCAAGCACAATCTGCTGCGCGCAAGAACGCAGTTCAGGCTGGTCGTCGAAATGGAAAAGACGTTTGGTAAAATGACCGACTACGCGGAGGCTGAATAATGGGATATAAATACGAAATGCACACGCACGACCGACTGGGCAGTAAGTGCGGAGGCTTTACCCCCGAAGGGCTTGTGGATTGCTTTTTGTCGCAGGGCTATACGGGTATTTTCTCTACCAACCACTTTTTTTGCGGCAATACCGCCGCTCCCGGACCGGAAGAGCCGTGGCGTTACCGCGTGGAAAAATACTGCGACGCTTACCGTGCGGTGAAAAAAGAGGGCGACAAGCAAGGTCTGGACGTGTTTTTCGGGTTGGAATACACCGTGCCGCATCATCTGGACAACATCGCGTCCAACGCCGGCTGCGACTTTCTGGTGTACGGCG
>JBJFAC010000026.1:0-1789 GCA_051887715.1 Candidatus Neoclostridium sp. | reverse complement strand
CGATAAGAAGGCAGGTATCGCACTCAACGAAACCTTCTACAAGTTGGTCAGCTGGTACGATAACGAATGGGGTTACAGCAACAAGGTGCTCGACCTGATCGCTCACATGGCAAAGGTTGACGCCAACGCGTAATCGCTAATACGACGAAACAAGGCTTTCGCGCCCGGACACGCTCCCGCGCGAAAGCTTTAATCGTATTTGGGGTATTTTTTTTCAGCCGCCGTCTTAATTGAAAAATTACCCGTCGGCAAACGCAAATTCGCAAGCAAAAGGCGGCAAAACCAAATGATAGAGAGGGCTTTATGACTTTCATACTTAACGCGGCAACTAACAATCCCGGACTGGACTGGAGTTTGACCGCTTTGTTTATAGTTCTTACGATCGCGGTGATCGCTTTCACCGTATGGCTTTTGGTCAGATCGATCAACGGCGAAGGAGCAGTAACGCTTGGCAAAGCAAAAGTCGGAGCAGGTACCGTGCTTCTTATTATAATTCTTGCGGGAGCGCTTATCAGAATTGCGTTTACGTTCGTTTCGGCGGGCAATCGCGACGAACTTAAAATTGCGCTCGACGCGGCGGAAGAGTGGATCAAATACGGACCGAGCGAATATATAAGAAGATACTTTTCCGATCTTAACAGCAGCGACGCGGGCAGATTTTTATATCCTCTTGCCTATTATTACGTCGGACTGACGGCAGGCAGCCTGATGTCCGCGGGACTGAGCTCGTCGTCCGTTTTAGTCGCTTTTTCTCTTAAATTACCTTTGATTATTGCCGACGCCGTGACGGCGCTCGTTATATATAAGCTTACCGTAAAATACCGTAACAAGGAAGTTGCGCTTATTCTGGCGGCTTTTATCTGCTTTTGTCCGTTGTTTATTTTTGCTTCGGCGGTATGGACAAGCGTGTACAGTCTCCTGGCGTGCCTGATTGCGGTCAGCTTCTGTTTTCTCGTGGAAAAAAAGCATATTCTTTCGATAGCGGTTTATGCGGTCGCGCTGCTTGTAGTAAAGGACGCAAGCTATTTGTTTCCGCTTTATCTCGTGTATTACGCTTATACCTGGTTCAGATCGATTATGCTTAAAGACAAATATACGGCGTTCGTATTGCCCGTTACCGTAATAGCCTGCGTTGCGTTGCAATATCTGATATGTTTGCCGCTTACTTCGGTAAAGTATTCGGGCGACTTTTTCGCAACGATCGGAGAAATTTTCTTATATCCGCTCACGCAGCTTTACCGTTTCTCCGACAACGGCTTGAGTATTTACAACGTGTTTATGAAGGGCGGCGCGCTTACCACCGTAATATTCCGCTCTCAGCAGTCGATATTCTTTATAATAGCTTTTTCGTTGATTGCGGCTTCGGTTACCGCCGTAGTATACTTCGGGAAGAGAAACCGCGCCGTGCTTACGGTCGTTGCGGCGTTCATCGTATTGCTTTATCAGACCGTGTATTTCGATATGAGCGTGACGAGCGTGCTTCCCTCGATAATACTGCTTATAATGGCGTTTGCGTACGTTAAGGACAAAAGACTGCTTAAAATAGCTTTTTCGGAAACTTTGCTCGCTATCGTTACGATGTCGCTCGTGTTCGCGTGCGCAGGATATTACAACTATTTGCCCATCGAACAGTTCTTCACCGTGTCCGCGCAGGATAACATGCAGCTTGCAAACGTTTTGTGGGGAAAAATTTCCGTAATAACGCTTTCAGTTTTGTCGATCGCCAACCTTGCGTATTTCACCAAGATTATAATTGACGTGGCTATGTCGGATAAGGTTCGTCCGCTCG
>JBJFAC010000025.1:0-1795 GCA_051887715.1 Candidatus Neoclostridium sp. | reverse complement strand
GGCGAATACGGCTTGCGTTTCCCGAACGCCGTAATAGACGAAGTCGCCTGGCTGTGCGCAAATCACATGTACGATCGCGACGGAAAAACCAAGGACGCGAAGGTGCGCCTTTTCGTTGCAAAAAACTTCGATATGATCGAAAAACTGGTCGAACTGATCAACGCCGACAGGCTGGCTACCGGTCTCGTAACCGAAAACCCCGAACATCGCCTGCTCAAAGTCAAGCGTCAGCTTATAGAGGAGGGCGCTCCGCTCAAGGTCACCGATCTGGTGGTCAGCGGCAGTCGTATGATATTGGAGGGAATACAGCCGGTCAAGATCGGCGCTCTGCTTGAAAGTCTGTGGCGTGAATGCGTAATCAATCCCAAGCTTAACAACGAGGACTGGCTGGTCGATCAGATCAAAAAGCACGCGCAGTAAGGCGTGCAAGGAGCGTTTTATGGAATTAAAAGGACTTAAAGCAAACTTTCTCGGCGACAGCATAACCGAGGGACACGGCGCAAGCTCGCCGGACAAGGTGTGGTGGAAGGTGCTTGAAAAAAACACGGGATTGATCGCGCGCGGCTACGGCGTGGGAGGAACCCGTATTGCCCGTCAGCAAAGCCCCAGCACCAACGAAAGATGGGATCACGACTTCAACGAGCGTATGCTCGAAATGGATAAGGACGCGGATATAATAGGCGTGTTCGGCGGCACCAACGACTACGGTCACGGCGACGCGCCCGTGGGCGGAATAGACGACGACACCGTGGATACCTTTTACGGCGCGCTCAACAATATGTTCGGTTATCTTATATCGACCTATCCCAAGGCGTTTATCTTCTTTATGACTCCGTTGCATCGCACCAACGAAACGCGCAACACGGGCGACGGCTACAAAAAGCCCTCCCGTACGCTGAAGGGCTACGTCGACGCGATAAAGGAGGTTGCGGAAAAATATTCCGTTCCCGTGCTCGACCTGTATTCCGTCAGCGGAATTTATCCCGAAAACGAGATAAGTCGCAACGCATGGACGGCGGACGGACTGCACCCGAACGACGCCGGCTACAAGAAAATAGCGGGCATCGTGCAAAAATTCCTGGAAAATTCGTATTACGAAAAATAAGAGAGGCAAAAAAATGAACGTTGTTACTATTATCGGAGCGGGAATGATGGGCTCGGCGCTTGCCTTTCCCGCGCGTGAAAACGGGCACGAGGTGCGCCTGGTCGGAACTCCGCTCGATCGCGAGATCATCGAAGCTTGCCGTAAAACCAACCGTCATCCCAAATTCGATTACGATTTTCCAAGCGGCGTTAAATACTATCAGATAGAAGAGGTACGGCAGGCGATCGAGGGCTCGACGTTTATCATCTGCGGCGTCAGCTCGTTCGGCGTCGATTGGTTCGGCGAGAATATTTTGCCGATAATTCCGCAGGCTATTCCCGTTCTGTCGGTCACGAAAGGACTGATAGAGGACGAAAGCGGAATGCTTATCTGCTATCCCGAATATTGGAAGCGAATGCTCGCAAAAAAAGGAATAGAGCGCGAAGTGTTTGCCATCGGCGGACCGTGCACCAGTTACGAGTTGGTTTTTCACGATCAATCGTGCGTCACGTTCTGCGGCAAAAACGCGGAAACCCTGCGCCTTATGCGCGACACGATGAAAACCGACTACTATCATATTTCGATTTCCACCGACGTGATCGGCGTTGAAAGCGCTGTCGCTCTCAAAAACGGATATGCGCTGGGCATTGCGCTCACCGTGGGCATAAACCAAAAATTGCACGGAGAGGACAGCATTCTGCACTACAATTC
>JBJFAC010000024.1:0-1804 GCA_051887715.1 Candidatus Neoclostridium sp. | reverse complement strand
CTGCTGGGCGCAAAGCTGACTCAGCAATTTATGCGCGACATACGCGTTAAAATGTTCACCAAAATGCAGACGTTGCCCATAAGATATTTCGACCGTAACACTCACGGCGACATTATGAGCACCTATACCAACGACGTGGACGCTCTGCGCCAGCTGGTTTCGCAAAGTCTGCCGCAGACCGTGTCTACTGTGATAGTGCTTATTACTCTCGCGTGCTCGATGCTGTACCTCAGCATACCGCTGTTCTTCGTGGTGCTTATCGGCGTTGTGGCGATACTGTTCGTTACAAAGCGCATCGGCGGCAAGAGCGCAAAGTACTTTATGGCTCAACAGCGCGCCACCGGAGCCGTGGAGGGCTATATCGAAGAAATGATGCACGGACAAAAGGTCGTTAAAGTGTTCTGCCACGAGGAAGAGGCCATCGAAAAGATGAAAGTGCTCAACGACGATCTGTGCGAAGCTTCGGACAAAGCGAATTCGTTCTCGAATATGCTAATGCCCATTATCCACAATATCGGCAACATAATGTACGTGGTCATCGCCTTTCTGGGCTGTGCGTATGTCGTAGGAGTGGGAGCGGGTAACGCCTGGGATCTCAGCTTCTCGGCTCTCTTTAGCAGCGGATCGATGGTAGGTATTCTGGAAGTGTCCACGATAGTGGCTTTTCTGGGTATGGCTCGTCAGTTCGCCAACCAGATGGGACAGATATCCAACCAGATCAACTCGGTGGTGATGGCTCAGGCGGGCGCAAGCAGAGTGTTCGAGCTTTTGGATCAACAGCCCGAGGAGGACAACGGATACGTAACGCTGGTAAACGCTAAAACGGACGAAAACGGCGCGATCACCGAATGCTCGGAGCGCACGGGCACGTGGGCGTGGAAGCATCCGCACGGCGACGGCACCGTGACTTATACGCCGCTTAAAGGCGATATCGTAATGGACGACGTCGATTTCGGCTACGATCCCGATAAGATAGTACTGCACAACGTGTCGCTGTACGCTCATCCCGGTCAGAAGGTGGCGTTCGTGGGAGCGACCGGCGCCGGCAAGACTACCGTCACAAACCTTATCAACAGATTTTACGATATTGCCGACGGCAAAATACGCTACGACGGCATCAATATCAACAAGATAAAGAAGGACGATCTGCGCAGATCTCTGGGAATGGTACTGCAGGACACCTGCCTGTTTACCGGTACGGTTATGGAGAATATCCGCTACGGCAGACTGGACGCCACCGACGAGCAATGCGTAGAGGCAGCAAAGCTTGCCGGAGCGCACGACTTCATTACGAGATTGCCCGAAGGTTACGATACTATGCTGGTGTCGGACGGAGCAAATCTCTCGCAGGGACAGCGACAGCTGTTGTCCATTGCCCGCGCGGCGGTTGCGGACGCTCCCGTTATGATACTCGACGAAGCGACCTCTTCGATAGATACCCGCACCGAGGCGCTCGTCACCAAGGGTATGGACAGACTTATGGAGGGCAGAACGGTTTTCGTCATCGCCCACCGCCTGTCCACCGTGCAGAACGCCGACGTCATTATGATGTTGGATCACGGCAGAATTATCGAACGCGGTACGCACGAAGAGCTTATTGCGCAAAAAGGACAGTACTATCAGCTGTACACCGGTAAATTCGAGCTCGAATAATAAAATAAGAAATGTACGCCGTAAGAATTTTCTTTTCGGCGTATTTTTTCTTATATTTCGTTAAAACGGTTGACAAGCCGCAGTAGTATGTGCTATTATATACCTACTAAATAAGTAGGTAAGAAATTCACGGAGATTGATATGGAAATAT
>JBJFAC010000023.1:0-1811 GCA_051887715.1 Candidatus Neoclostridium sp. | reverse complement strand
CCCCGTCTATCCTCCGGCAAGGGCGGAGCTTGCAAAGCACGGGCTGTCCTGCGGCGGTAAGCGCGCGGTGCAGCTTAAAAAGAGCGATTACGACGATTACGACCTGTTCGTCGGGATGGACGGTTTTAACGTCCGCAATATGTTGCGCATTTTCGGCGGCGATCCGGAGAACAAGGTGCGCAAGCTGATGGATTACACGGATAGGGGCGGCGACGTTTCGGATCCGTGGTACTCCCGCCGCTTCGACGTGGCGTACAATGATATAGCCGAAGGGTGCGAAGCGCTTTATTTTTGCGTTACGGCGCAGGAAGGACGATCGGAATGAGCGAAAAGAACAAAAAAAGATTAAACGGAGCAATGACGTTTATATTCCTGATGGGAATAGTCAGTATGTTCTCCGATATGACGCACGAGGGAGCGCGCAGCGTGCTTGGCGAATATCTCAATCTGGCAGGCGCTTCCGCGGCGACGATAGGCTTTGTGTCCGGCGTGGGCGAGCTTTGCGGATATTCGCTGCGGCTTTTGTCCGGATTTTTTGCCGACAAAACGAAGAGCTACTGGACGCTCGTCATCGTCGGCTACGCTTTACAGGTGTTGGCTATCCCCGCTCTTGCGCTGATACCCGAAAACGGGTGGGTGCTCGCCTGCGGACTCGTGATAATCGAGCGCGTGGGCAAGGCGATCAAAAAGCCTGCGAAGAACACGCTGGTCAGCTTTGCGGCAAGCGAAGTGGGCACGGGTAAGGGATTTGCGTATCAGGAATTTCTCGACCAGCTGGGCGCTTTTCTCGGTCCCGTTATGCTGTTCGTGATTGCGGCTGTAAAGGGCGGAAGCAATCTGTTTTCAACCTACCGCGTCTGCTTTGCCGTGCTAGGCATACCGGCGCTGATCACGATGGGGCTTGTGGCGTTTGCGAAAATAAAGTACCCCCACCCCGAAACGTATGAAAAAACCGAAGAAAAGCCTCAGCCCTTCCGCTTCAAAGCGTCGTTCGTGTTTTATATGATAGCAATCTGCTTTTTCGCGTTCGGCTTTGCGGATTTTACGCTTATAACGCTCCACGCCGCAAAAACCGAGGCGTTCCCTGCTTCAACGCTCAGCCTTTTATATGCCGGAGCAATGGCGGTAGACGCGTTTGCCGCGCTGTTCTTCGGCTGGTTGTTCGATAAAATAGGACTGAAAGCGCTCGTAGTTTCCACGGCGTGCAGTGCGTTTTTCTCCGGGTTCGTGTTTTTAACCGGCAATCCCGTGCTGATAGCGGTGGGCATTTTGCTGTGGGGAATAGGAATGGGCGCGCAGGAAAGCATTATGAAAGCCGCGGTAAGCAAGATTATTCCCCGCTCGATGCGAAGTACGGGCTTCGGCATTTTTGAAACCGGCTTCGGTATCGCCTGGTTTCTCGGAAGCTGGCTGCTCGGCGCGCTTTACGACGTAAATCCCGTAATGCTTACTATCGTGTCGGCGGCGGCGCAAATGCTTGCGATCGTGTTCTACGGCGTCTGCGTAAGGCAAAAATCCCGGGAGGAAAAAAGAGAGGAAGAGGAAAAACTCGTTTGAAAAAGTCGTATCTAAGTCAGGTGTGTAGGAAAACGTCGTAAAAATATTAAATATCTAAAAATATTAAATAAATATAAATTCCAAACACTTGACAACGAACGACCGTATATGGTATAATGTATCAAAGTATAAGTCGTTATTCGCTTAAAATAAGGCAAATAGCGGCAAAATACTTTAATTCAGGCGCTCATTTATCGGGCGTAAGCGAGGTATTACGGGGGATTTATTTCCGTGATCGGTGAGAGGGTTACGGA
>JBJFAC010000022.1:0-1812 GCA_051887715.1 Candidatus Neoclostridium sp. | reverse complement strand
GACACCAAGGATTCGCAGGTTATCGTTAACCTCTCCGATAGCGACGACGAAACCGAAGAAGAGGAAACCACCTCTACCGGTATGGACACCACTTCACTGTGGCTGATGATCGGCTCTATCATCTTCGCAGTCGCAATCATCATCGTCGTGGTCGTGTTCTTCGTTCGTAAGTATCAGAAGAAGCATCCCAAGAAGGCTGCCGCAATCGGTCGCGCTTCGTACGACAGAGCAAACCTCAATCTGCCCGACGAAAACGCTAAGAAGACCGACGAAAAGACCGGCGCGGTAGAAGAATCCGAGAATATCGATAAGTTCTCCGATGAAGAATCTGCCGAAGAGACGGAAGCTGCCGAAGAAACGGAAGTTACCGAAAAAACGGAAACCGCTGAGGAAACGGAAAAAACCGAAAATAAAGAGAACGAATAATAAGTTTCAATAAACGAAAACCGCTTGGACTTAAGCTCCGAGCGGTTTCTTTTTTTAATGCCGCGCCGCAGTTTTCGACTGTTTTTTATCGGCAGGGCGTTTTTTTATCGTTTTGTAAACATTGTTGTTCGTTTTTATTAAAGTAGTTGTTTTAGTAACGACTACGAAAAATCGCGTATTTAGTTTTTTGCGGCGACGAAGTATTTTTCGGGCGGCTTATAAGTTTTTTTTCGTTTGGCGGCAGGGAGATTATTTTCCGTAGGCTTTTACGACGAGGCCGGTTTTATCGCATTCGGCGAGGCGAACGATCTCGTCCGCTATTTCTTCGGGCAAGAGTATTCTTTTCTGGCGCATACGCTTCAGCGCAGCCTGCTGTTCTTCGGGAGAAAAACGGGCGTTCATATCCGTTTTTACGTAGCCGGGGAGAATACAGTTGACGCGAACGCCGCTTGGTTTAAGTTCTTTTGCAAGCGACTTGCCGTAGCCGATAATTGCGCACTTGGACGCCGAATAAAGCGATTCCGCGCTTGCTCCTCTCGCTCCCCAAACGGACGAAACGTTGACTATACTGCCGCTCTTCCACTCGATCATATCGCGAATAAACAATCTGCACACGCCGAAAACCGATCCGAAATTGGCGTTCATAACAGCGTAGTAATCGTCGTAATCGTCGTCGGTTGCCGTGTTGTAATGGCACACGCCGGCATTGTTTATTACGGTATCGACGAAACCGAAGGCGTTTTTGCACTCTTTATACAGTCGCTCGACGTCGCCCGGCAACGTGAGATCCGCCTTGAACGCGCAACAGTTTATCTCTCTTCGCTGAAGATCGGCAACGCACTCGAACGCCTCCTTCTGCGAAGCGTTAAACGCGATCGCGACGTTATAGCCGCGGCTTGCAAACGCATACGCCGTAGCCTTTCCTATTCCTTTTGCTCCTCCGGTTACGAGCACCGTTCTTCCTTTCATAGTACACCTCTTTCAGCGATAATTATCGGGAAGGTCGTTTTCAAAAAGTACGGCTTTCCCGCCTTTTATAGCCGCATATCGCTCCATCGCTTCGCTTCTCGATCTGACGGCGACCGCGTTCCTGTTCGGCAAGCCCGCTTTCAACGCTCCGCCGATAAGCGCCTCGGCGTTCGCGCCTATCGCTATTAGATAGTCGCACGAGCTTCCTGCGACCTCGCCCAGCTCGAAATTTATACGGTATTGCCGCTCGCCCAGCTCCACCACGCCCGGCGTTATTATAACTTTGATCAGATAGTTATAATACGACAGCACTTTCACGGCGGATCTGAAGCCTTCCTCGTTACTGCTGAACGAATCGTCTATTATAACGTCGCTACCATTATACAACATCTGCAGTCGATGCGCAACCGGTTGAAG
>JBJFAC010000021.1:0-7973 GCA_051887715.1 Candidatus Neoclostridium sp. | reverse complement strand
CTGTCGAATTTTTCGCCCATAATAAGCGAAAGGCTGTCGACTATTATCGATTTACCTGCGCCCGTTTCGCCGCTGAGCACGTTAAAACCGTCGCAAAATTCAAGCGTTTGCGACTTAATCAAGGCAATATTGTTTATGTAAATCGATCTAAGCATATTTTTAATCCGAAGCGAGGTCGTTTAATAATTTGCAGACTTCTTTTGCGCCTTGCTCGTCGCGACAGGCAACGAAAGCCGTGTCGTCGCCGGCAACGCAACCTAAAACGTTTTTGTTGTTCAGCCTGTCCACCATTATCGCGACCACGTTGGCGCTTGCGGACAGAGTTTTAAGTACTACGAGATTCCCCGCGCATTCCACCGAAAGAATGGAATGACGGTACATATCGCGGAATTTTTCGGTAACGTTGGAATTAAGTCGCTCGCGATCGTAGCGTTGTTTGCCGTTTTCCGTAATCTTTACAAGTCCGAGGTCTTTTATATCGCGGGAGATCGTGGCTTGAGTGACGTCAAATCCCGCCGCTTTTAACTGATCTACAAGCTCTTCCTGCGTTTCGATCGCGTTTTGAGAAATCAGTTCGAGAATTTTATTTTGTCTTTTGGTGCGCATCATAAAAGGCTACTCCTCTATATTGTTATCCGTGCTCCACGTATTCAGCTTTTTGAGTAATTTTTCATAAAAATTGTAGCCGTCCGTCCTGAGAAAGGCTACGGAAAGGTTTGAAAATTCAACCTGAACGGACGCAGGTCCAACCGCGTTTTCCACGCTTTTCCCGTCCGCGAATACGGTTATCTTGTTGCCGTTTTCCACCGAAACGGTGATGCGTTCGCTCTTGCCCACTATCATAGGCTTTGAATGAAGCGAGTGTGAGTTTATGGGCGTTAAAGCAAGCACTTCTGCAGTCGGACTGACGATTGGACCTCCCGCCGAAAGAGAATACGCCGTCGATCCCGTCGGGGTCGAAACGATAAAGCCGTCGCATCTGTGCGAATCGATATAACAGCCGTTTGAAAATATCTTTGCCGTTATCATCTTGCCCGTAGAACGCTCCACGACGACGTCGTTCAAAGCGTAAATCTCCTTGCCGCCGGGCAAACGGCACCGCAAAAGAGCGCGTCTTTCCTTTTTGAACTTTCCGCTTTGAAGCTTGATTAGTGCGTCCGCGTAAGCGCTCGGCTCGCCCTCGGTCAAAAAGCCGACGTGACCTAAATTAAATCCGAAAACGGGCAGATTTACTTTCGCGCAATCGACTGCGGCAGACAAAATAGTGCCGTCTCCGCCCACTACGATCGCCACGTCGCAGTCCGCGCTCGGCGAGGAAACTATTTCAAGTTCGGGAAAAAAGCGCGCCGCTCTTTCGTGCACGCAAACCCGATTTCCTCCGTCGCAAAGAAAGCCGACTATTTTCTTCGTGAAAACGCAATCTAAGTCCTTTTTTGGATTTGCATAAATATAAAAACGCATACAAGTATTATACAACAATTAAAAAAAGAATTCAACCGTTTTTCGCGTATTTTTTATCCGTTATTAATAATATTGTTCAAATTTTCAGCCGTAATGCCGTATTTTTCAAAGCAATACTTCTTATTATAGCAGTCGGGAACAGAGTCGAAGCCTATTGTCGTAACCTTAATATTTATTCCGTTTTGCATAAAATACGCCTGCACGGACTGTCCGAGTCCGCCGCTTATAAGCCCGTTTTCGACAACGATAACGCGCTCGTATCCGGAGTTATTCAGAAATTCTTCGTCAAGCGGCTTAATAAACGTGGCGAAAGTAATATCGGCTCCGTCGGTTTCAAGCGCTATCGAAAGCGTTTCGGAATCGTGCACGAGAATAAGCGATTTGCTGCCCGTTTTGCGCACGGTATTCCACTTAAAAGCAGTCACAGATTTATCTTTTATATCAATATCGCGCGCGTAGCTTTTAGGATAGCGTATAACCATCGGGCTGTCTGCCTTTTCCGAAAAATCGAGCAGATTTTTCAAGTGCTCTCCGTCCATGGGAGAAGCGATTATCAGCCCGTCCACGCCGGATAGCATTGATAAATCGTACACGCCCTGGTGCGTAATACCGTCGCCCTCGACGAAACCTGCGTGATCGACGATAAACGTAACCGGTAACTTGTCGATACAGGCGTCCACTACCACCTGATCTGCCGCACGCTGAAAAAACGACGAGTAAACCGCAAAATACGGCTTTAATCCTCCGATAGCCATTCCTACCGCCATATCGGTTGCGTGCTGTTCGGCAATTCCCGCGTCGAAAAATCTGTCGGGATACGCTTCGGCAAAACCCGTGAGCCCCACCCCGTCGGTCATAGCGGCGGTAACCGCTGTTATTCTGCCGTTTTTTTGCGCCATTTGACAAAGCTTTTCTCCGAATACTGCCGAAAAGCTTTTCTCCGCGCTTTTATCGGGCGGAGCAACGCCGTGAAAGCCGCGGGGATTATCCTCGGCTCGCTTGTAGCCCCTTCCTTTTTCGGTAACAACATGTAAAATCGCTGGTTTATTGCGTTCTTTCGCCGCGCGGAACACCTTGACCATATTTTTAATATCGTGACCGTTAAACGGACCGTAATACGATATTCCCATGCTTTCAAACAGCGAGTTGCCGATCAGCCAGCTTTTCAAGCCCGTTTTGGCATTATCCGCCGCAGCGTAAAGTTTTTCTCCTACGAACGGAATAGCGTAACAGAATTTCTTTAATACGCACTTAAAATCGGCGTATTTGGGCGATATACGCAGTTTTGCAAGGTATTGCGACATAGCGCCCACGTTTTCAGATATGGACATCTTATTGTCGTTTAATACGATAATGAGATTGTCTCCGCTTGCGCCCAGATCGTTGAGTGCTTCGTACGTCATACCGCTCGTCAGCGCTCCGTCCCCTATTACCGCAACGACGTAACCTTTTTTACCCGCCTTTTTCCGAGCGCGCAAAAGGCCCAGCGCAATCGAAAGAGAATTGCCGCTGTGTCCCGCGGTGTACGCGTCGAAGCGACTTTCGGTTTTCCTTTCCATACCGCTGATACCGCCGTCCGTGCGCAGGCGGTCGAAATCCTTTGCTCTGCCCGTAATGATTTTATGCGTGTACGCCTGATGCCCCGTATCGAAAAGAATACTGTCGTCGGGACAATCGAAAACGTAATGCAGCGCGATAGTAAGCTCCACCGCGCCCAGATTGGACGCAAGATGACCGCCGCGGTTGGATACGGAATCGATTATTTTTTCACGTACTTCGGCGGCGTATTCGTCAAGCTCGCGCAGGGACAGTTTTTTCAGATCGCCCGGATTATTAACTTGTTCGATAAGACTCATTTGGTTCTGTTCACCGTTTTTTCAAGTAATGAATAAAAATACGATACGTCGGCTTTCACTCCGCCGAGCGCGTTCTTTGCGCAGTCAACGTAATGTTTTAAAACGTTTCCCGCGCTTTGCTCGTCCATCAAGGAGAGTATGGAATTTTTTTCGTTTTTGTCTTTATCCAACAGATCGTCGGTAAGCTGAAAAACGCAACCGTAATAGTACGCGAAACGGTCCAGCATATAAACGTTGCGGCGGTCCGCATCGGCGCAAACGGCGCCGCACGCAACGGACGCCTGGATAAGATCGCACGTTTTGTGCTTGTATATATATTTTAGCGTTTGCTCCGTCGTTTCCGTTTCCGTAGAAATATCGACGCTTTGACCGCCGATAAGCCCCTCGCCGCCGACTAGAGCGTTGAATTTCAGCGCCGCGGACAAAAACGCGGATTTGTTTTTGGCAAGCGAAATCGCTTTGAGTATGTACGTGTATGCGAGGTTCATCAGTGCGTCGCCGACGAGTACCGCCTGACCTTCGCCGAACGCCTTATGACAGGACGGCTTTCCGCGTCTTATATCGTCGTCGTCCATACAGGGCAGATCGTCGTGCACCAGGGTAAAATTGTGATAGCATTCGATGCCGAGCGCAAAATAGTACGCGCTTTCCTCCGGAGCGTCGAACAGAGCATACGCTTGCAAATAGCAGGCGGGACGTATTCTTTTTCCGCCGCCGTAGAGAGCGTATTTAACGCCGTTTGCGATTTTTTCGGGCGCGGAAACTGCCCACTCGTCCACCTTTTCGATTAAGAAATTCTCGAAATCGGTCAATTTTCGCTTCCTCCGTCGTTAGTTCCGGAGAAAAGAGCCTTCATTTCTTCCTGCAGACTTTTTATTTTTTCTTTTCCGCCGTTAAGATAGTCAAGGCACTGCTTTGTCAGCGCGATACCCTCCGAGTACAATTCGATGCCCTCGGACAAGGAAGTGTTTTTGTCCTCCATCTTTTCAACTATTTCTTCAAGCTTTTTAACGTTTTCTTCAAAAGTCATAACGTTTTCTCCTTTTCGCAGACAACTGCGCCGTATTTTCCGTCCGTTACGGTAACTTCTATTTTATCCGACACGTTGACGTCGCTGATCGACTGCACGGTTTTATCTCCCTTTGCCACTACGGAATAGCCGCGTGCAAGCGTTTTCAGCGGACTTAAATGCTCAAGCGCTGTAGCGCGCTCGGAAAGAACCGCGCCGCTTTTGTGGATAATTTCGTCTATGTCGGCGGTGATCGTTCCGGCGGCTTGTGCGACCGCGTGACGCTTTTCTTCAAGCGAGGCGCTTATTGCCTTGTCAGCCCTGTCGGCAAATTGCTTTACTCGTTCGCCGTACAACGAATATTGTTTGTCCGCGCTGTAGATTATATTATTTGCCAGGTAGATCAGAGAATCGGTTTTTTCTTTAAGCTTTTGCGCGCACGAGTCGCTCAAATTTTCGGTAAGCGCGACGAATTTTGAAATATACGCGGCGTTATTATCGCAAATCGTTTTTGCGGCGAAGCTTGGCGTTCCCGCTCTTATCGCCGCGCACGCGTCGCATAAGGTGTAGTCGGTTTCGTGTCCGACCGCACTGATTACGGGCGCTTGAGAATCGCCCACCGCCATAGCCACGCTTTCGAGATTAAAGCACGCAAGATCCTCCTTTGAACCGCCGCCTCTCGCGATCACGATGCAGTCGAAGTTGTTTTTATCGGCTTTTTTTATATTGTCAAGCAGTTCCTGCTCGGCAAGATCGCCCTGAACCGAGCAAGGATAGACGGATACGTCTACGTACGAATGAGTCGATATGCCCGACAAAAAGTCGTGAATAACGCTGCCGTATCCGCTGGTTATAACGCAAACGGATTTGATGAAGCGCGGAAGCGCTCGCCTTTTGTCAAAATAGCCCTTTTCGCGCAGGCGCTTTTTGACTTCTTCCAGCGCCGCCTGCTTTTCGCCTTCTCCGACGTATTCCAGCGTTTTGAAGATAAAAGTGACTTTTGCGTAGCGTTCGGAAAAGCTGACCGAGCCGCCGAGCGCTACTTTTTGCCCGATCTTCGGAAGAGGCAGCTTTGCAAACGACATACACTGCAGGACGCAATCGCCCTCCTTCAGCGTTAAAAAAACGTATTTTGAGTTGGACACGTCGGATATTTCGCCGACCACGGTTATGTTCTGCAAAACCAATTCGTCCTCAAATACGTTTTTAATATAAGCGTTTAACTGTTTTACCGAAACCTTATTATTTCTCACGGGAAGCAGCCTTTAGTGTGTTTTTAAGCAGCATCGTGACCGTCATGGGACCTACGCCGCCCGGTACTGGAGTAATGAACGACGCAACCTCGCTTACCGAAGAAAATTCGACGTCGCCGTACAGCTTTCCGTCCACTCTGTTCATTCCGACGTCGATAACTACCGCGCCGGGTTTAACCATATCGCCTTTTATAAATTCTTTCTTACCGACAGCCACGACGAGAATATCCGCGCTTTTTGTAAAATCGGCAATATTTTGCGTTTTAGAGTGGCATACCGTGACCGTTGCGTTGTTTTCAAGCAGCATAACGGCGACCGGCTTTCCGACGATATTGCTTCTGCCTACGACTACCGCGTGTTTTCCGCAAATATCAACGCCGGTGCTTTTAATGAGTTCTGTTATGCCCTGCGGAGTGCATGCGGAAAGACATTCGCCGCCGAGCAGCAGATTTCCCGCGTTTTGCGCGCTGAATCCGTCCGCGTCTTTTTCGGCGGGAACGAGTGACAGAATTTCTTTTTCGTTTATATGCTCGGGCAAGGGCAGTTGAACCAACATTCCGTCCACCCGATCGTTTGCCGCAACCTCTTTAACCGTTTGCGCAACTTCTTCCTGAGACGCGGAAGCCGGCAGTCTGTATTCAAGCGAACGGATCTCGCATTTTTCGCACGCAAGCGATTTGTTTCTGACGTAAATCGCGCTTGCCGGATCGTCGCCCACTAGAACGACCGCAAGACCGGGCTTTCTTCCGTGCTTTTCGGCAAAAGCGAGCGCCTCTTTTTTTATTTCTTCTTTAATGCGTTCCGCTATTTCTTTTCCGTTAATTATCCGAGCCGCCATCTTTTGCCTCCGCAAACGTTATTTCGTCGTTTTCGTCCGATTCCAAAGCGTTTTCTTCGCCTTCGTCTTTTTTGCGTGACTCGTTGAATTCTTCGGTCAGAGCGGCTTTTTCTCTTATGACCGAAGCGAGTATTCCGTTAATAAACGACGGACTGTTGTCGGTCGAGTAAATTTTAGCCATTTCGAGAGCCTCGTTAACCGCAACCTTATCGGGGACGTCGTCGTTAAACAATATCTCGTAAACCGCTACCTGTAAAACGGCGCGGTCAATTTTATAGATACGCTCCGGATCGAAGCCTCTTGCAAAGCGGTTTATAACGAGGTCTATAAAATCTTTCGCTTTTTTTACTCCGCTTAGTATTTCGTTAAAGTAAGACTGTTCTTCTTCTGTCATCGAACGCATTAAAACGGCGTACGTTATATCGCCCGTAGCGCCGCTTACCGATTGCTCGAAAAGTAATTTAAATGCGTTTTCTCTTGCCGTTCTTCTCATAATCTGTTCTCTGAAGTTTATTGATTTAAATTTGCGTCGTCAAAGTCAACGCCCAAAATATTTACGTTGATAGTGCCCGTTTTGAGGTTAGTCATGGATTCGACGCTGCGCTTGATGTTTTCCTGAACCTTAAAAGCGATGTCGGCGCAACTGAAGCCTATTTTCACGTCGATGTACACGTCCACGGAAACTTTATCGCCGTCTATATCGGCAACAACTTTTTTGCCGCGCAGACACGCCACTCCGCAGATTTCCATAGTGGCCAGCGATACTATCGACAGAATGACGTTTTTGCTGTAACTTACGCTGCCGGTAAATTTCGCGTTATACTTGTTTTCGTGTGGCATAACCGCACCTCCGTATTAGTTCACGGTTAATTATACCACATTTTTTTGTAAATTACAAACCTTTTGTTCTCATTCTACCGGAATAATTCGCACATAATTTGCCGTTTTACCGGTTTGCGCGGTTACAGCCTCCAAAATTTTCGCAACCTGATCGCTTTTCAGCTCCTTTGCCTTGACCATAACGTTGCAATAGTCGTTGCCCGTAGAAATAACAACGTCGTCAAATCCCATTGATTTGATCGTCCCTTCAAGGTTGAGCTCGGTTTCCATTGCTCCGGTGAGAGCAAGCTTGTTTTTCTCCGCTTCCGCTACCGCTTCTTTGCTTGAAAGTTCGCTTTCGATTATAGAATCCAGGTATAACATAGTCTGATTTCTCGTTGCCGTTCTGTCCGAACGATAGGTGGTGAAAAAGTCGGCGGTGTTTGCCTGAGCGGCGCTGTCCGGCTTACTGCGATTGTTCAGGTAAACGTTCAGATAGCCCGTTACGACGAGCAGCGCGAGCATTGCCGACAGAACGATGATCTTACTTTTCTTGCTTAACATTTTTGTTCCTCCAGATTTTTATTTCAGACGCTTTTCAGCAATCATAAATAACTATATTGTCAAAATCGCAACCTAACAACGTGTTTACGAGATATTTTATGTCCAACTTTTGCCGAATAGAAGTACTTTTGGGACAAACGATTGCGCACGAGATTGCGGTCGGATGCGTTTTT
>JBJFAC010000020.1:0-7984 GCA_051887715.1 Candidatus Neoclostridium sp. | reverse complement strand
AGGACGGACTTGTGCCCGCCGGCTATAATTTCGCCTCCGAGGGCTTTGAAAACAGTCCGCTTCCCCTGCCCGAAATCAAATCGGCGCCTTGCGCTATCACTCAAAACGGCAGATATTTCACGGTCAACTGCGGCGCGTTGACCTATACGATCGACGCCGGTACGGGCGTTATCGAAAGCGTTGAAAAGGACGGCGAAAGCGTGTTCGGCAGTAAGCTGGCGCTGAATATCTACCGCGCGCCCATCGACAACGACAGATGGGTTAAATCGGAATGGAAATCGCAGAAAATACACGAGGCGTATCAGGACGCGTATTCGGTTACCCAAACGGGCGAAAACCGCATAACCGTCGCGGGTAAGGTTGCGGCGCACCAGCGCGAGCCCATCGTAAAGTTTACTTTGAATTACGACTTCAACGAGGACGGCGTCGCCGCTTCCGTCGAGTACGAATACAATCAGATGAAGGAGGGCTGGTTCCTGCCGCGCTTCGGATTTGTCACGACGCTCGGTAAAGAGTACGACGAGATCGAGTTCTACGGCTACGGTCCGCAGGAAAGCTATATCGACAAGCGTTATGCGTGCAGCAGAGATCTGTACAAAACAACGGTCGGGGACAATTTCGTGCATTATATAAATCCGCAGGAAAACGGCAACCACTACGGCACGACCTACGCCCGTATCGGCGGCGGAAAGCACGTGGTCGAGCTCGTTTGCCCCGAGGGCTGCAGCTTTAATCTCTCGCCCTACGACGCAAAAACGCTGGAGCAGACCGCCCACGACGACCAACTGCCCGAAAGCGATAAGAACTACTTCTATATCGACTATTTTATGAGCGGAGCAGGCTCTAATTCGTGCGGACCTCGTCTGAACGAAAAATACCGCACTCCGCAAAAAGGCAGCGGCAAAATTCAAATTTCGGTTAAATAAAGGCATTATCGACGAGCGCATCGCATTTTCCGCGGTGCGTTCTTTATACGCTTGACAGGAAAAACCGATTACTGTATAATATATTCTGGCAGTAATTTATAAAGGAGAAAATTTAAGGAAAGAAAAATGCAGGAAGTAATATTGAAAACCACGTCGCTGAGTAAGCGATTCGGCAAAACGCTTGCCGTGGACGAAGTCAGTATGACCGTCAACCGCGGCGATATTTACGGCTTTATCGGGAACAACGGAGCGGGTAAAACCACGTTTATGCGTTGCGTGCTCGGACTGTCCGCTCCCGATTCGGGAGAGATAAGCCTGTTTTCGCAAAAGAGCGAGAGAGGCAACGCGCTCGCAAGGAGAAAAATCGGTTCGCTCATCGAAGCGCCCGGACTGTTCGGCGATTGCTCGGCGAAGGAAAATCTGCTGCGGTTCGGAAAATTATCCGGCTGTACGCCCGAGCACGCGGATTATTTGCTGGAACTCGTGGGACTGCCGTACGTCGGCAAAAAGAAAGCGGGTAAATTCTCGTTGGGAATGAAACAGCGTTTGGGTATCGCCGTCGCTCTGTTGGGCAATCCGGAACTGCTGATACTCGACGAGCCGATAAACGGACTGGATCCCGAAGGAATCAAGGAGATCCGCGATCTTATCCTGCAACTTAACAGGGAGAACAACGTCACGTTCCTTATTTCCAGCCATTTGCTGGAGGAACTCAATAAGGTTGCCACACGTTACGGAATTATCGACCACGGCAGAATAGTCGAAGAGGTTTCCGCCGAGGACGTGGAAAAAATGTCCGTTTCGGGTATCGAGCTGGGCGTTGAAAACGTGGAGACGGCTATGCGTATTCTGGATCGAGTTTGCCCCGACGCGCAAAAGAGCGCGGAAGGCAATATCATCACGCTGACGAACCCTCGGATGCCCGTATCGAAAATCAACGCTTTGCTGGTCGGCGGCGGAGCGGAGGTGTTCCGCGTGGTGGAAAAGAAATCGGATGCCGAGCAATTTTTCCTTGAAAGGATGAGTAAGTGATATGAGCAATCTTTTCGAATACGAATTAAGTAAGTTTTTCAAGCAAAAAAGCCTTTATATTATTCTGGCGTCTATGTGCGCTTTCGGACTTTGTATCGTTCTTATGCTGAAGCTCGTGGGCGACGCGTCCGGCGAAGCGGAGTTGCTCGGCTTCGGAATATCGCTGAGGGCAACTATAAGCAATTTTCAGGTGGCGTTGTTTTTGGGAATATTCGCGGCGATTTACATCCAGAGCGATTATTCCTCGCACGTCGTCAAAAACGTTTACGCAAGAGGATACACGCGCGTTCAGTTCTCCGTCGTAAAGCTTTGCTTTCTCCTTCTTACGACGCTGGCTTTTTGCGTAGTCGCGGTGCTTATCAATTTCGCGCTGTCCTACGAATCGGTAAGTAAAGAGCTTAACTCGGAAACGCTGACGGCTATCGCGTTGCAGATCTTATCGATGGCGGCGTATTCCGCGCTGTTCTTCTGGCTGTCCAATCTTTGCGGTAAAGGCGCGCTTGCCGTCTGTATCGCCTTGCCCTACGTTTTTCTCGTGCTCGGACCGATCGTTTCGATGATCGCCGCGACCAACGCGAATATTAAGCCGCTTGGCGAGATCATCAATTTTTTGCCTATGGGCTTGCCCGGGCTTCTTTCCGAGTCCGGACTTCCCGTGTGGAAAACTGCGCTTGCCGGCGGACTTGCGGCGGCGTATTTGTGCATTTTTTCCGCTTTGGGAATAATCGCTTCACGCAAAAGAGAGGCGTAAAAAACACGCGGTTAAAAGCGTTTCTGCACCGACAAAATTCAAAAAATCAAGCAGTCCGCATTGCCTTTAATAAGGCGGCGGACCGTTTATTTTATATCGCCCGGCGCCGATCGCTTTATAAACCGCTTTTTTGCAAAGCCGGGAAAAAGCGTCGCCATCCCGGTGCGTTTTATCTCGCTTCGTCAAAGAGTTTTTTGCCCGAAAACGATAAATAACTGTTGACAAAAATCAAAATAGTATTATAATATATTGCGAAAGAAGTTTGGAGGTTTAAGAAAATGAAACAATTCAAAACGCAATCCAAAAGAGTACTCGAGCTCATGATCAATTCGATATACACCAACAGGGAAATATTCCTGCGCGAGCTCATTTCCAACGCCAGCGACGCAATAGACAAGCGCCACTTCAAGTCGCTTACCGACGGCAACGCCGCACAGGACTTTGCCATTCGCCTCGTGCCCGATAAAAACGAGCGCACGCTGACTATCGAGGACAACGGCATCGGCATGACCGCGGAAGAGCTGGAAAAAAATCTCGGCACGATCGCCGAATCGGGCACGCTTGCCTTCAAGAACGCCGAAAAGGAGAAAAACGAGCTTATCGGTCAGTTCGGCGTGGGCTTTTACGCCGC
Organism: Candidatus Neoclostridium sp.; assembly: GCA_051887715.1. Taxonomy (GTDB): domain Bacteria; phylum Bacillota; class Clostridia; order Christensenellales; family Pumilibacteraceae; genus Neoclostridium. Next base: position 4,644 of record JBJFAC010000020.1, on the reverse strand, counting down.
GTTTATGGTGGCGAAAAAGGTGGAAGTCACGTCTAAAGCGTACGGCAGCGACAACGCGTTCACCTGGGTGAGCGAGGGCGCCGAGGGCTACGAAATTCTGCCCGCGGACAAGCAGGAGACGGGAACCAGCGTAAAGCTGTACTTAAAGGACGACGACGAGGACTGCAAGTACGGCGAGTACACCGAAGAATACTACCTGCGTATGCTGGTAAAGAAGTATTCCGACTATATCCGCTATCCGATTACGATGGACGTAACGAGAACCAAAAAGGAAGAGGGCTCGGACGAAGAAAAAACCTATACGGAAACGGTCACGCTCAACGGTATGGTGCCGCTGTGGAAAAAGCAGAAGAGCGAGATCAAGAAAGAGGATTACGACGCGTTTTACGCCGCAAAATTCCACGACTACGATGCGCCCGTCCGCGTTATTCACGCCAACGTCGAGGGCACGGTCAACTATACGGCGCTGCTGTTTATCCCTTCGCACGCGGGAGCGGATTATTATACGAAGGATTATAAAAAGGGCTTGCAGCTGTATTCCAACGGCGTGCTCATCACCGATTGCGCCGAAGAACTCGTGCCCGATTGCTACGCTTTCGTTAAGGGCGTAGTGGACAGCGGCGATCTGTCATTGAACATTTCGAGAGAGACTTTGCAGCAGGATCGTCAGCTTAAAGCCATCGCCTCGGGAATAGAAAAGAAGATCACCGCCGAACTGAACAAAATGCTGGAAAGCGACCGCGAAAACTACGAAAAAACGTTCGTTAACTTCGGTTTGTCGCTTAAATTCGGCGCTTATAACAACTTCGGCTTCAAAAAGGACCAGCTTAAAGACCTGTTGATGTTCTATTCCGCCGAGCAGGAAAAGCTGATCACTATAAAGGACTACGTCGCCGCAATGAAGGAAGGACAAACGGATATTTTCTACGCTTGCGGCGCGGATTACAACGCTATCGCGGCTATGCCTCAAACCGAGCAGGTGCGCGCAAAGGGCTACGACATACTGTACTTCAAGGACAGCGTGGACGAATTCGTCGTTAAAATGCTGGGCGAGTACGAGGAGAAGAAATTCAAAAACGTGCAGGACGGCGATCTGGACTTCGGCAGCGAAGAGGAGAAAAAACAGCTTGAGGAAAAACGCACCGAATTCAAAGAGGTTGCCGAGTTTATGAAAGAAAAACTGTCGGGTAAAGTGGAGGAAGTGCGCTTTACCGATAAGCTGGTAAAGAGCGCGGCTTGTCTTTCCGCCGACGGCGATATTTCGCTTGAAATGGAAAAGACCTTCAAAACGATGAAAGCCACCTCGCCCGTGCCCGTAGAAGCCAAAAAGGTGCTGGAAATCAACTTGAACCACCCGATCGCCGAAAAGCTTAAAGGCTTGTACGAGACCGATAAGGAAAAGCTGGAAAAATACGCTAAGGTACTGCTGGGACAGGCTAAACTGCTTGCCGGCTTCGAGCTGGACGACGCCGCCGAATTTACCGCTCTTGTAAGCGACCTTATGTAAATATGACCGCAACTTTAATAATTGCCGGAATTACCGCGGCTTTAATGGTGCTCTGCGTGCTGTTAAAGCCGTATATTTTCGTCAAAAAGTTCCGATTGGGACTGTATTGGATAATATGCGCGGCAGGAGCGATCGCAATGCTTGCGTTCAACCGCCTGTCCGTTCAGAAGGCGTGGGAGGGAATAACCGCAGCCACTGCGGTCAACCCGTTGAAAATACTCGCGCTGTTTATATCGATGACGTTATTGTCGGTTTTTCTGGGAGACGCCGGATTTTTCGATGTATGCGCGGATAAGGTGTTCCGCTCGGCGGGAGGAAGTCAGTACAAGCTGTTTATAACGCTGTACGCCGTCGTTGCCGTTCTCACCGTGTTTACCTCCAACGACATAATAGTTTTGACCTTCACGCCGCCTATTTGTATGTTCGCCGCGAAAGCCAAGGTTTCTCCCTTGCCTTATCTCGTGGGAGAGTTCGTTGCCGCGAATACCTGGAGTATGATGCTGATAGTCGGCAACCCCACCAACATCTATCTCGCGGGCGGCGCCGGAATAAATTTTGCCGAGTATTTTGCCGTAATGTGGCTGCCTGCCCTCGCAGGCGGAGTTACTTCGCTTTTAGTAATGACGGCTGTGTTCGGAAAAACGCTTAAAAAGCCGATGCAAAAGCCCGACGCTGAGAAAATCGAGGCGGCCAGGTGCCGCAAAACTCCGCTCGTAGTCGCGTTGATCCACCTGATCGCGTGCATAATAATGCTGGCTCTGTCCTATTATATCGGCGTCGAAATGTGGACGGTATGCGTTTTGCTTGCCGCAAGTCTCACGCTTTTCAACCTTATTTACGGGCTGATCAAGGAAAAAAGCGTAAAACGCGTGTGGCAATCGCTGAAAAAAGCGCCCTACGAGCTGATTCCTTTCGTTCTGAGTATGTTTATAATAGTGCTGGCGCTGTCCGAGTGCGGTTTTACTTCGCTTGCGGCGCGGTATCTGGTAAGCGGAAAGAAAAGCGACGGAGTAACGTTTGCGCTGTTGTCCGCGCTTTCGTCCAACGCGCTCAATAATATTCCTGCCGCCGTGCTTTTCGAGAAGATAATTTCGGGCACGAGCAACGCCGCCGTTTTCGGCGCGATAATAGGCAGTAACGTCGGCGCGTATATAACGCCCGTCGGCGCGCTCGCAGGAATAATGTGGACGAATATTTTGGGCGAATACCGCGTTAAGTTCAACTTTATCAAGTTCGTTTCGGTGGGAATAGCCGCAGCGCTACCCACTCTTGCGGCTTCCGCTCTTACTCTGTTTATAACGCTGTAGAGGCGGTTTTACCGGACGGCGAAAGCGCGATATTGTGCAATGCAAACGCGATATTGTGCAAGAAATCGTCCGTTTTGGTATTGCTTTAACCGCGGCAATGTGATATAATGTGTATTGTAGAACGCAGGCGCGTTTACGGAGGAATATTTATGAAGGAAAAAATCGCTTTGTCCGTTGCGGGACTGGGAGCAAGAGGCACCGGACTTATCAAAAACGTGCTTTTAAGGCGCGACGACGTTGAAATAATCGCCGTTTGCGACGCGTACCCCGACAGAGTACGGGACGCCGTCGAATATATAAAAAAGCAAACGGGAGCGGAGCCCGCCGGCTACGTCGATTACCGCGAAATGTTTGAAAAAGCTCGCCCCGACGCCGCTTTGGTTTCCGCCGCGTGGGAATATCACACCGAGATAGCCGTTGCCGCGTTAAAAGCGGGCGTTGCCGTCGCTATGGAGGTGGGCGGCTGTTATTCCGAAAGCGAGGCGTGGGAGCTCGTCAGGACGTGGGAGCAGACCGGAACGCCCTTTATGTTTATGGAAAACTGTTGCTACGATAAAGCCGAAACGTTGGCTACAAATATGGTAAGGGCGGGCAAGTTCGGCGAGATCGTGCATTGTTCGGGCGCGTACGGCCACGATTTAAGAGAGGAAATAGCCGGCGGCGAGCGCAACAGGCATTACCGCCTGCGCAACTATCTCAACCGTAATTGCGAAAACTACCCCACTCACGAGCTGGGACCGATCGCCAAGCTTTTGAAGATAAATTCCGGAAACCGCTTCGTTTCGCTCGTTTCCGTTGCGTCGAAGGCGGCGGGAATGGAGCAGTATATCGCCGATAACGCGCAGAAATATCCCGAGCTCGTCGGCAAAAAGTTCGCCCAGGGGGATATTGTCGACACGATAATTACGTGCGCCGGAGGACAGACCGTGCTTTTACGCCTGGACACCACTCTGCCCCGTTTTTACGAGCGCGATTTCATCGTCCGCGGAACCAAGGGCTTTTATTCGGGAAACTGCAACGTTGCTTTTATCGACGGAGTCGATCCCGACGGCTTCGATACCGTTCGGTCGTATAAGGATATGACGGACAGCGGAAACAGATACGACGATTTTCTGCCCGACGCCTGGAAGAATATTACGAAGGAGCAGACCGAAGCGGGACACGGCGGCATGGACTGGTTCGAGTTCGACGAGTTCTTCGACTGTCTCAAAAAGGGCAGAGAAATGCCCATAGACGTGTACGACGCCGCAACGCTTATGATCGTGTCCGTGCTTAGCGAACAGTCCGTCGCAAAGGGCGGAGCGCCCGTCGCCTTCCCTGACTTTACGTGCGGCAAATGGCTTACCCGCAAGCACAAGGACGTTTGCCTCGTAAAAGGCTGATTATCCGCGCTTTTTGCCGTTTCTCCGCGTTTTTACGTATAACGAAAACCAAAACGCACGCTAACGCAATATTTTTTGCTAAAACGCTTGACAAATCCTCCCGAAAAGATTAAAATAAAATGGCTGGTCGTAAGGAGGTATTGCACAGTTGGTTAGTGCGCATGCTTCACATGCATGAGGTCATAGGTTCGAGCCCTATTACCTCCACCACAAAAAAAGAACGGGTTAACGGAGTAGCGATAGTGATTATCGCTACTCCGTTAGCTATATTTGCCTTACGGCAAGTTATATGCCTTCGGCGTGATATTTTGCTTTAAGCAAAGTTATATTTTCCCTTTGGGAAAGTTAAGGCAAATATAATATAACTTCGGCGTAGCCGAAATATAACGCATACCCCTTGCCTATCACTTTTAGCCATAAGGCTAAAAATATAACTTGATTTTAATTC
>JBJFAC010000019.1:0-1828 GCA_051887715.1 Candidatus Neoclostridium sp. | reverse complement strand
CCCATTTTGCCGAACACTCTGCCGTCGGGCGATAAAATTCCCTCGATCGCCGCGGCGCTGCCGTTGGGATTGAAGCGGACGTTCAGCGAGGGATTCCCGTTATCGTCCACGTATTGCGTCATGATCTGTCCGTTTTCCGCAAGCGTTTGGATCAGCGCGTCGCTTGCAACGAATTTTCCCTCGCCGTGAGAAACGGGCACAGAGAATACGTCGCCCGCGCGCACGGCTGAAAGCCAAGGCGATTTTTCCGAACAAACGCGCACGCGAACGATCTTCGATTGATGCCGCGCGATGTCGTTATAAGTAAGCGTGGGACAGGTTTCGTCCGTGTCTGTTATTTTTCCGTACGGCACCAAGCCCAGCTTGATAAGCGCCTGAAAGCCGTTGCAGATGCCGCCCATCAATCCGTCGCGCCTGCCGAGAAGCGCTTCTATCTGCTCTTTCACCGCGCCGTTTCTGAAAAACGCCGTGATGAATTTGCCCGATCCGTCCGGCTCGTCTCCGCCCGAAAATCCGCCGGGTATGAACACGATCCGAGCGTCCTTACACCGCTTTGCGAATTCTTCCACGGAACGGGAAACGTCGCCTGCGGTTTGGTTGCGCACCACGAATATCTCCGCCGCCGCGCCCGCGTCCTCAAACGCTTTCGCCGTATCGAATTCGCAGTTCGTGCCCGGGAACACGGGAATAAGGACTTTCGGTTTCGCCGTTTTTACAAGGCACGCCGCCGCGCTTTTTCCCGTAAACGTAAACGCTTCCGCTTTGCCGCCGTTTGACGGAATATTGCAAGGATAAACGCTTTCCAATTTATCCTCGTAAATTTTCAGCAGCGCTTTTGTCGTAACTTTTTCGTTTTTATACGATATTTCAGCCGCCTCTACCGTTCTGCCGAGCGGTATTCCCGCCTCCGCTTCGTTCTCGAATTCCAGCACGAACGCGCCGTAATTATAGCCGAAAATATCCTTTTTATCGACGCACGGATCGTAGGCGAACCCTATTCCGTTGCCGAAGCAAGCCTTCATCACGCCTTCCGCTACGCCGCCGTATACGGGCGTGTACGCCGAAACGGCTTTTTTCTCGCGCAGCAGTTTTTCCGTAAGGCGGTAGTTGCGTATAAGCGAAGCGGGCACGGGCAGTCCGTTTTTATCGTATTCCGGCTTCAGCAGCGTTACGGTATGCCCCGCTTTTTTAAATTCGGGCGAAACGGCGTTCTGCGCTTTGCCCACGGCAACCGCGAAGGATACGAACGTGGGCGGAACGTCGATATGCTCGAAAGTGCCGCTCATCGAATCCTTGCCGCCTATCGCCGCGCACTCCAAATCGAGTTGAGCCTTGAACGCGCCTAAAAGAGCGGCAAGAGGCTGTCCCCAGCGCCCGGCGTCGCGCCCCGTGCGGCAGAAATATTCCTGAAAAGTAAGGTACACGTCCTTAAACGGCGCTCCGCTTGCGATAAGCTTGGAAACGCTTTCCACTACCGCCAGATACGCGCCGTGATACGGGCTTTTTTCCGCAATATACGGGTTGCCGCCCCACGACATAAACGAAGCGGTGTCCGTGTGTCCTTTTTCCACCGATATAAGATGAGCCATTGCCTGCGGCGGCGTTACCTGATTTTTTCCGCCGAAAGGCATAAGCACCGTGCCCGCTCCGATAGTGGAATCGAAACGCTCGGAAAGTCCGCGCTTGGAGCAAACGTTCAGGTCGGCGGCAAGCGCTCTATAACCCTCGGCAAAGCTTTCGGGCAGCGTTTTATCGAAATTTTCCGCTTTTGCCGGAGCGGCGCAGGCGTGTTTTTCCGCGCCGTTGGAATTTAAAAATTCCCTCGAAA
>JBJFAC010000018.1:0-1829 GCA_051887715.1 Candidatus Neoclostridium sp. | reverse complement strand
GAGACGAGTACAAGGGCGAAAACAAAAAGGCAATTATTTTCAAATCGGCTGCGGGCGGTACGTCCGTAATGCCGGGGAACAATTACAATAATTTCGGTAACTGGTATCCCGAAAGCCTTTGGGAAGAGAACTATTGGGAGAGCAGTTTATACAATAATATCGCAGGCTTTCAGTACCGCGTGTTTATCGACGAGTTCAAGCGTTTTTTAGAGGACGCGAAAGCGCAGGGCTTTGAAAAAATCAATCTTAAGGGCTTGTTCTGGATGCAGGGCGAATCGGACAGAGGTAAGCCCGACGAATACGTCACCGTTTGCTCGGCGCTGTTCAACGATTTTCGCGCGCAGTTTACAAAAATAACCGGAGAAGATTGCTCGAATTTGCCGATCTACGTAGGAGAAATAAGCGAAACGTTCTCTTCCGCATTGCCCGCAAGCGTCGAGCAGAACAGAAATCTTATCGCCGCACAGCATAAAATAGCAAGCCTGCTGCCGTCGGTATTCGTCGCGGAACTGCACGACTACGCTATCAACACAATAGAATTCGGCAATAACGTTGTAGTTGGCAGCGATAGCGCGCACTGGAACTACGAAGATATTTTCAGCATAGGCGAAGATTTTATCGCGCTGTACGATAAAGTGGACGGTAAGATTACGGGCAGCGTGTCCGTCAGATACGAGGGAACGCAAACGGCGATCAATAAAACGACGCTGTTATTCGGCGGCGAATACGGCGTGAATTTCTGCGACGACACCGAAGTTATGCCTTTCACGCTTCAGACGGGCGAGCGTTACGTTATCCAAAGCGTAGAGGCAAGCAGCGGCAATATCGAACTGATCGAAAAAACCTTTAACGACGGAGAGATCACTCCCGTTTATAAATACAATCTTACGGGAATGAAAGCCGGCGAAGTGGTAACCGTAACGCTGGGAAGCAACAAAAAAATAACCGTGAACATCAGCGGCGAAGGTGAAGATTACGGTTCTATTCCCTCTCAGAAGACCACGGAGGACGCTTTCGTCGGTTGCAAGTACGCGCTTGAAACGTACCCGTTCTCCAACGGCGCGTTATATAAATTCGAGCTTAACGGACACACCGTCTACGGACAGAAAAACGTAAGCAAATATATTTTCGACGATTGGGAACAATACGTCGGAGAGGACAACGAGCTGAACATAAAAGTGTTCTACGGCGAGAAAAAAGAAGTAAATCAGAAGCTTGACGAAATTGAGTCGGGCAAAAACGATAATCCCGAAACGAACGGAGGATGCTCCTGCGCGGGAGCAGAATCGTCGGTGTTGCCCCTTCTGACCGTTCTCGGGGCGGCTTTGGCACTGCTTATAAGACGCAGAAACACGCTGTAAAACCAACGGAGAAAAGAATGAACGACGGATTTATCAAAGTAGCGGCAATAACGCCGCGCGTTCGCGTTGCCGATACGCAGTACAACGCCCGTTCGGTGTGCGAAAATATGCTGAAAGCGGCGGCTTCGGGCGCAAAAATTATGGTTTTCCCCGAACTTTGCCTGACGGGCTATACTTGCGCCGACCTTTTTTATCACGAAGCTTTGACGGACGGAGCGCTTAAAGCTTTGTCCGACGTCGCGGCGTGTTCGGTGGGTGTGGACGCGCTGGTAATTGTAGGCTGTCCCGTCAGAAAAGAGGGAAAGCTCTATAACTGTGCGGTCGCGATCTGCGGAGGAAAAATTCTGGGCGTAGTTCCCAAGACTTTTCTACCAAACTATAACGAATTTTACGAAAAGCGCTGGTTTGCTCCCGCTCCTCAGGGAGTGGAACCTTTTGAACTGTTGGGACAAAGCACGTTTTTCGGTC
>JBJFAC010000017.1:0-8054 GCA_051887715.1 Candidatus Neoclostridium sp. | reverse complement strand
AATCGTGACGGGTTACGGAGGAAACCGAAACTCCCTCCGGAATGAGAACGAATTCGCCCGTTTGCAGATTTTTCATAAGTCGGATTTCTTTCTTCAGCGTTACGGGTTTAACGTAGGCGGCGCACTGCGCGTAATCGGCAAGAAGAGCGAATATCTCGCTTTGCTCCGCTTCGCTTATCGCGACCTCGTATCCCCTTTGACCGTATTTGAGCTCGTACTTGACGGCGCGGACGGACTCCGTTCCCGTAAAGTCGAACGTGAACGAATGCGCTTCGTAGCCCACGCAGTCCTTTTTCCTTATTTCCATTGCGGGAAGAGCGTTAGTCGTGGCGGCGAAAACCGTTTTTTCGATCGAAAGCAAAAAACTTTTTCCCGTATCGGCGTCGTAAACGATACGGGAGGCGAGATTGAAGGTCGATCCCAGCGTAAAGCAATCGTTTTCGGCGTCGTAAACGAGCGTGTGCTCTCTGTAAAGCCGTTTTTGCTTTTCGTCGGTCAGTTCGCCCGACTTGATCTCGTCTGCGACGGACAAGACGGTCCACTCCGTTTCTTTTTCGACGGCGTTCGTCAGCGAGAACGATCCGCTACTTTTCCAGATCCCGCTCATATTGAAACGAACCGAGTCGCTTTCGTCCACGGTAAGCGAGGACGAACCGCTTCCTGCGTCCAACCACGAGTAAACGAGGTCGCGAGCCTCGTCGGGCGTAAGGCAACCGTCCAATCTGTCGGATATGATTTCGGCAAAATTTTTATCGGAATATTTATTTAGGTACGCAAGATATTTTACGTCGGCGGCGTCCTCGGACAACGCGAGACGCGCTTTGGTTTTTGCCAGTTCTCCCTCTCCGAAAACTTCGTCGTAAAGCGCCGACAGCGTGCTTTCGGTCAGCTTTTGAGCGAATGCGGCGGCTTTCTGATACTTAACGAGAGCATATCCGTTGTCCGCGCGGCAGAAATACACGTTTCCGAAAACGTATTCGCCTGCTTTTTCGGCTTTAGCACCGTATATATTTGCCAGCGAAAGCAGGGTTTGCAGTTGCTCCGAGCCGAAAAGCGTCGCTTTTTTGATCAGCGGACGCAGGGCGGAAGGAATTAACGCGTGCTCTAACGCGGCGTTTACGTCCGAAACCGCCTCGTAACGCTCGGTTTTCACGGTAGTGGATTCTCCGCGTTCGGCGGAGGCGCATTCGGTTACCGTTTTACCGTCGTACGCGACGTAAATTTTGCCGTTACTGCTCCTTATTTTTGCCGTAACGGTTTGCGTGTAGTCGCTTGACGGCGCGGTCATATTCAGTTCGATATACTCGTTGCCGTTTTCGTAACGGGTAAATACGAGATCGATCGTGGGCGAATCGGAAGCGGAAGTGAGCTTTAAGCCCGTAATCTGCGCGGCATACGTCTTGCTAAGAGCGGTATTAAAGGTCCGAACGAAGAAATCTTCCGGCAGAACGCGCGTATTGCAACGGGAGCAAACGACGTTTCCGTCGTGTCCGAGCGCGGCGCCCGTTTCGGTTTTTACGACTACGTCGCAAAGCTTGCAGGTTTTGATAAGCTGCGCTTTTTCTTCGCAGGTTGCCGCCTTTTCTTCTGTTTCATAGTCGTGCGTGCAAACGTACCGACAAACCGTGCAGGTTCCGTCGGTAAAAGAATGGTTTCCGCTCGCTTTTTCGCCGATAACGTCGCAGTTGACGCATTTTTTGTCCGCTCCGCAAGTGGCGTTTTCCATATTCCAGACGTGATGAGCGGCTATTTCGTCGGTTTTGTAGCTGTCTCCGCAACGGGAACAAGCGTGGAGCACGTAGCCGTCGGTGGTACAGGTAAACTCTACCGTCGTTTCTTTATATTTATGTCCGAGCGCGGGCACTTCGTTTTGCGCGACGAGCACCTCGCCGCAACGGGAGCATTTTTCACCCTTGGTCTTTCCGGAGCTTACGCAATCGGGCTGAACCGCCGGCATTTCCTCCGTCTCGTGTCCGAGCGACGGAACTACGGACTGCTCGGAAAGTATTTTTTTGCAACGGGCGCACTTTACTCCGCTCGTTTTGCCGTTTTGCGTGCACGTGGGCGCAACGGAAGGAATTTCCTCTTCGTCGTGTCCGAGCGCGGGCAGAACGGTCGCCTCGGTCAGTACGCTTCCGCAACGTCGGCAATGCGAGCCTTCGCTCAATCCGTCACGTTCGCAGTCGGCATCGAAGCCGACGTCGACAACCACGTCGTGAGCGAGCGCCGTTCCCTCGTCGGTAATCGTATCGGTGTTTCCGCACCGAGCACATCTCGCGCTTTTCGTGCCGTCCTTAAGGCAGGTCGCGTCGTCGTTGGAATAGTACGTTCCGTATTCGTGGGCGGTTTTTTCAATGACCGCCGTTTCGCCTTTTTCTCCGCATCGGTTGCATTTACGGTATTTGAGTCCAGTTTTCGTGCAGGTGGGCTCTTCCTTTACAATAAACTCGGAATATTCGTGACCGAGCGCAGGCACGAAACTGCTTTTTTCGGTTTCTTCTCCGCAACGGGAGCAACGTTTTCCCTCGGTAAGTCCGCTTTCGAGGCAAGTGGGCGCAACCGCAGGAACGGGTTCTTCCTCGTGTCCGAGCGCAGGCAGAACGTTCGTGCGTTTTTCGCCGCACTTAACGCACCGACTTTGCTCCTCGCCCTCATTAACGCAATCGGCTTTTTCGGTCACGACGTATTCGCTCCATTCGTGGAGACACTCGCTTTTGGTTTGGCTCGGTTTGCACGCCGAAAAGCCTGCGACAACCGAAATTATCGCAAGCCCGATTATTATCAAACGCCTGATTTTTGCCATCATTTCCTCCGCGGTTTATAAGTCGTTTTTCGTCAAAAACCTTTCTGCGCCGTTTTATTAACGGGCTTTTCAGAAAAACAGTTTTTCGTCCAGATATGTTTTCAGTTCGGAGATAGGCATACGGATCTGCTGCATCGTATCGCGATCGCGCACGGTCACGGCGTTGTCCTCGAGCGTGTCGAAGTCCACCGTTATGCAGTACGGCGTTCCTATTTCGTCCTGACGACGGTAACGCTTGCCTATCGAACCGGTTTCGTCGTATTCGACGTTGAAATATTTACCAAGCTGTGCGGCTACCTCTGCGGCGGGCTCGGCGAGCTTTTTGGAAAGAGGCAATACAGCCGCTTTGACGGGCGCCAACGCCGGATGCAGATGCAGAACGGTGCGCACGTCGTTCTTTTCGGCGTCCACCACTTCTTCGTCGTATGCGTTGCAGAGTACCGCAAGCACGGTGCGCTCTACGCCCAGACTGGGCTCGATGACGTACGGAATATAGCGTTCGTTGGTTTCGGGATCGAAATAGGACAGGTCCTTGCCCGATACCGTCTGATGCTGCGTTAAGTCGTAGTCCGTTCTGTCGGCTACGCCCCACAGCTCTCCCCAGCCGAACGGGAATAAGAATTCAAAGTCGGTGGTCGCTTTACTGTAGAAGCAAAGTTCTTCCGGATCGTGATCGCGAAGGCGCAGGTTTTCGTCCTTGAAGCCCAGCGAGAGCAGCCATTCGTGGCAGAAATTACGCCAATACGAGAACCATTCGAGGTCGGTTCCGGGCTTGCAGAAAAATTCCAGCTCCATCTGCTCGAATTCGCGCACGCGGAAAATAAAGTTGCCGGGCGTGATCTCGTTGCGGAAAGACTTACCTATCTGTCCGATACCGAACGGCATTTTCTTTCTTGCCGAACGCTGAACGTTGACGAAGTTGGTGAAAATTCCCTGAGCCGTTTCGGGGCGCAGATAAACCGTGTTTTTCGCGTCCTCGGTTACGCCCTGGAAAGTCTTGAACATCAGATTGAACTGACGGATATCCGTGAAGTTATGCTTTTTGCAGGTGGGGCAGGGAATATTATGCTCTTCGATAAAAGCCTTCATTTCCGGCTGCGAGAACGCGTCGATGGGCTTGGGAAGAACAAATCCCGTTTGCGCGCACCAGTCTTCTATAAGCTTGTCGGCGCGGAAACGTTCGTGGCACTCTCTGCAATCGAGGAGCGGATCGGAAAAGCCGGCAAGATGTCCGCTTGCCACCCAGGTTTGCGGATTCATAAGAATAGCGGCGTCCAAACCGACGTTGTAGCGGTTTTCCTGAACGAATTTCTTCCACCAGGCGCGCTTTATATTGTTTTTAAGCTCCACGCCCAAAGGACCGTAGTCCCAGGTGTTTGCAAGACCGCCGTAGATTTCACTGCCGGCAAAGATAAAGCCTCTGCCTTTGCAGAGCGCGACCAATTTGTCCATAGTCAATTTATTTTCTGTCATTTTACGATCTCCGGAATAACTGTATTATCTTTATTATAGTTTTTTTTGCGCGTTTTGTCAAACGAAACATATTTTATTACGCGCGGAAATATAATAATCTTTTGCACATTTCCCCTTTTGCGGCAATATTATAGAGTAGGATATCCGAAAAACTACCAAAGAGAGAAAAATTTACGAAAGCAAAAAATCCTGAAAACGCAGGTTGCTCTCCTCGATAAAAGCGGCTTTCGGGCGCCCGAACCGCCTGCTATTCGAGCGAAAGAAAAATTCTTGACGGGAGGAAATAGCTATGTTTAACTGTAATTGCGGATGCAACGACATCATCTGGATCATTCTGCTGCTTTGCTGCTGCGGCGGCGGATGCAACGATCGTTGCGGCGGCGGATGCCACGGCTGCGACAGAGGCTGCGACTGCTGCGATATAATTCTGCTGTACCTACTTTTGAACTGCTGCTGCGGAAATAACTGCTGCAAATAGTCTACATAACCGCCGAAACGGCAAAAACTCGCCCTTCCCGTCCGGGAAAGAGCGAGTTTTTCTTTTTTTTGCTTATAAGCCGTTTTTCAGCGGTTACGCGCGGTATACTCCTGCGGCGTTAGTCTTATACGCGTCGATCGTGCTTTGCATTCCTGCAATAACGGCGGCGTATTCCTGACTGTCGTCTGCGCTAGTCTTTGCGCTCATATCGTAAATCTTGCCGGCAACGTTTTCCGTGCTTATGTTGAGAGAATTTCCGGGAATATTCTTCCACACGAGGCGGAGAGCGTCGTTTACGTAGAAGTAAGCGTCGGCGTCGGTAACCACGAGTTTCCAGGTGAGAGTGAGCGTTTCGCCCGCTTTCTTCTGGTATTTCGCATTGTCCGGAACCGCTCCCAACGCGCCGTATTCATTGCCGAGCGAGCATCTGAGCTTGAGATAGCCGTCGTTTTCGGCATCCCAAAGCAGAATTCTGTTGCCGTCGCCGTCGAATTTGAAGTGAACGTGCGCGTTACCGCCCTTGTCGGTTACGTCCAGCTTGCCGGAAATCACGTAATTGCGGTTAAGCAGCTTGCCTTTATACTCGGCAGTCCACGACTTGTTACCGATCGACTGATCTACGGTTCTTACGATATCGTCGATAGAATCGCTGGGAGTGGGCGCAAGCTCGTCGTATTTAGCGCGAACGGCTGCGTCGTTGCTTATCACGATAGAGAGATTAGTTATTGCGAGCTCGGCGTTTTCCGCACCGAATCCGAAATAAGTATTCTTAAAGTCCGTATCGCTGTAAACCTTTACGCTGTCGTTAACTTTGAACAGAATGCTGCCGTTGTATGCGATAACCGCGAAAGCGTACGAATTTACGTCAACCGTAGCAAGAGTATCTCTTGAACCGTCTGCTTTATATCCCCAGATTGCGGAATCACCGTTGCTTGCAAACGTAATATTGGACACGGGAAGCGCGTTTGCAGCCGAGAACCAATCGTCTGCAGGAGTTTTATTTACGATAAATTCCGTCCAGGGATTGCCGCCGTTTGCGGAAGATTTTGCGGTGCCGCTAACGGCGAAGTTTCCGCAATACGCGGTCGTTCCGTCCATAAGATATGCTCTCGTACGAGCATTCGTTTTGAGACTAAAAGTTTTATTTTCCTTATCGTACTGTCCCGCGGTAAAGCCCACGATCTCTTTTTCGGTAGCGTCTTCTATTACCGCGCCTGCGTCTTTAAGCGCGTCTACGAACACGTCGTAGTGCTCCAGCTTGGGATGAACGTTGTCTTTCAGCATATCGTTGGTGAGCTTACTGCTGGTGTCGATAACGGTAAGCCAGGTTCTGCCATTAGCCCACTTGGTCATCTGCGAATTTACGGAAGACACGATCGCTATTTTATCGGGATCATAACTACGCTGCGAAATGTTGAACCAATAAATATGCGTTTCGGGCATTGCCTGGTGCATCACGTAGAACATACGCTGGAGCGCGCTTATCGCCTGTGCGGCGGTGTCGTTATCGTCGTATACGTTGTTCGTGCCCATGTGCATTGCTACCTGCTTGGGAGAAACGAACTTAAGGAAGGTTTCGGTGAAATGTTCCCAGTCGTAGGAAGTGGAGCCGCTGACGCCGGCAATGATCGCGTCCTTACCTGCGTAAGTCTGATCGAAATTGGTCCAGAACCAGCGCTCGTCGAAGAAGGAGTCGCCGATAAACAACGTGGTTTTTCCGTCGTTGCCCGCGTTGTTGTAGACGGAGAGCTTTCCTGCGATACGGTTATCGTTATCTGCGGAAACGTTGTAGCGCGAATCGCTCTTGTTTACGGTTTCAGCCTTGACCTTGAATCTGTCGGCAAAATGCTCGCTCTTTGCCAGAACCTCGAATTCGCCGGCTTTAAGCGCGGTCACCGTATTTTTTGCGGCGTCGATAGTAAGCGCGGTTGCGTCGTACTCGTAAGTGAGCTGCTCGGCATACTCGGACTTACTGAAAGCGAAGTCCAGCTCGGACGCGGGATAGCCTACCCAGGCGATCACGTCTTCCACCGTGAGAGTGCCGTAATCGATAAGCGTGGTTACCGTGAAGGTCGTTTCGTGATGCTCGGTTTTTGCGGTGACGACTATCGTCTTTCCGCCTACCAGCACGTTAATGCGTCCGTTCACGATCTCGATATCGTTGCCCTCGAACGAGTATTCAATGGGTTCGGAAAAATCGGGATTGGAGAAGGTATACTCGATCGTAATGCCTTTTGCCCCTTCCATTGCGCCTTCGACGTCGCTTACCGTCAGCGTGCCGTAATCGTACTGAGTGGTTACGGTGAAAGTAGCCTGAAGGTGCTCGGTAGCCGCGGTGACCGTGACTATTTGTCCGCCCTGCAGCGCCTTTACCTTTCCGTCCTTTATCTCGATTGCGTTACCCTCGAAAGCGTAAGTTATCTCTTCCGCTCTCTCCGGGTTGGAAAAGACGGCGTTTATCGTCTTTTCGTCGCCCACGGCAAGGTTAACGTTCTCTACCGTGAGAGTGCCGTAGTCGATAAGCGTGGTTACGGTGAAAGTAGCCTCGTGATGCTCGGTTTTTGCGGTGACCGATACGGTTACTCCGCCCGAAAGCGCTTTGACTACTCCGTTTTTAATCTCGATTGCGTTGCCATCGAAGGAGTACGTTATCTCCTCGGCTTTGGACGCGTCGGAGAACACGGCGTTCAACTGCGCTTCGGTGCCCTCTACGAGCGTTACGTTCTCAATCGTGAGAGTGCCGAACTGCTCTTTCGGCTCCTCGTCGCAAGCCGCGAACGCGAATGAGAGCGCAAACGTAAGCATTATCGCTATAATTACCGATAATTTCTTTTTCATACATTGCCTCCTGTTTATTTAGAGTGTGATATACACCAAAAATCATACTTATTATACCACTCGTCAGCAGTTTTTGTCAAGCAAAATCTATTTATATTGCACCGTTAGAGAATTTATTGTACAGCAGGTTCAGTAGGGTTTTTGCAAAAATAGGATTTTGTTATTTAGCCTCGTTGGTTTCCCTCGGGAGAACGGCAAAAGAAACGCGATTTTTTTGAATTTGGTTAAAATCGGGGCGTTTTATATGGTAAATCAGGACAAGCGGTGCCGGTACATACAAGGATTTATTTTTGCGGACGAGCAATGCTCGCCCCTACAAGATTTCTTCTTTTAATGAATTAACGTTTTAAGGACGACCGATGGTCGCCCCTACAGTTTTTCTTTTAAGGATATTTTTATTAGTCGCAGGCTCCTTCCACCGCTGACGCGGTCCCCCTCCCTCCCGGAGGGAGGCAAAATAGG
>JBJFAC010000016.1:0-1844 GCA_051887715.1 Candidatus Neoclostridium sp. | reverse complement strand
GTCTTTAAGATAATCCTGTCCTTCGAGAAGGGAAAGTATCTTCTGTCCTTTCTCTCCGATAAGCTCGACCAGATCGGTTACCAGCGTTGAACCGTTTTCAAATCCGCCGCCGTCAACCGTGATTCCGTATTCGGAAATCAACCGAGCTACCTGCGTGTCTCCGTCGCAAGCCGAAAAAACGGTCAGTCCGAAAACAAACGCAATCACAACCGTCAGAATGGTCTTAATCGATTTTTTCATAACATACACTCCTTATATATTTTCGGAGAGATCCCTCCGATTTTAACTTTGTTAACGCTTTTTAGCGCCGAGACTACAGCGAATCGACAATATCGCAAAGATAGTCCGATTGAACCGACTCGTAAAAAAATACGTCTATAAGCCCCGTCTCCTTTGCCTGCTTTACCTTTCGGGCTGCTTCCGGATCGGATACGTTGTCGCACAAAAGCCCGATTTTTAAAGACGGATTGCTTTTTGCCGCACGCATGACCGCCTCCATGCGGCGATCGAAAGCATTTTCCTCCGCGCGACCGACGTCCATTAAAAGCACGTCTGCGAAAAACACCTCGCAAGTCTCGGCTATTTTATCGGGGGACTGTGAAAGCGACGCTTCGGCAAAAAAGCCCTTTCTCTTCAATGCGCCGAGCACCGCTTCGCATACGAGCGTGTTTTTTATCGCGATTATTACTTTTTTCATCCGATACGGCACCTCCTTGTCGGGCTCCGATTATAACGCCGACTTTTCCTTATACCGTTTATATTTTATCATTTTCTTTCCGCGAGGGGGAGTGTCAAATGACACCCTTTCGACAAATTTCTTGAAAAATATACAAAAAAATCAGCCGCGGATTGCAGCCGATTTTTCGCCGTTACTTATTGGCGCCGATAATATTTTATATATCGTCTTCCGTTCTGTCGAGAATTGTCAGCCCCGATTCTCTTGCCCGTACGGCAAGCTCGGTTCGACTGCGAAAGCCCGTTTTTTCCAGCATATTCGCAACGTGATTGCGCACGCGCTTTTCGGATATGCCCAGCTTTTCGGCAATTTCCGCATTGGTAAAGCCTCCGGTCATTTCGCGCAGAATTTCCAGTTCTCTCGCGGTCATTTCGCCGCTTTTAGCCAGTCCGAGCTGAATTTCGGGCACTTTATCGGGATAGACGATCTCGCCGCCGAGTACGCGGTTAATAAGCGTCAATATCGGTTCTACGCTGAAATCCTTGTACCAAAAGCCCTCCACGCCGATCTTTTTTGCACGGTCGACGTACGAGCATTCGGGCATACTCGTAACGATTATTATTTTTACTTTTTTATTCTGCGCTTTTATTTTTTCCGCCGCAACCAGTCCGCTTGCTCCGCTTTTGGTCACCACGTCCATAAGTACGAGATCCACTTCGTGCCTTGCGGCGCAGATATCCGCTATCGCGGCGTTGTCGATCGATACGGCAAGATTTAAATTTTGTTGCGTTTTTATGAGAGCCTCGAAGAGCTGACGCGGCATTGCCTGATCTTCAACGATCATTACGTTTATTTTATCCTTCATTTTCTCTTCCTCCAACGGGAACGTCGATCGTAAGTTTATAGCGCGGCTCGCTTTCCGTTTTCATACTGCCGCCAGCCATTTCCACCATCGTGCGCAGTGCGGAAAGTCCTCCTCCTTCAACTATCCGAGCTTTCGGCGGCGTGCCGTTGTTGGTGACAGTTGCCGTAAAGCGTTTCCCGTCGTCCGACGCCGATACGTACAACTCGTCGCCGTCTGCGTGCCTTGCGGTATTGGTAATGCACTCGAAAACGGCGCTTAGAAGAATTTTTTCCGCTACGCTCCCTTTACGAGGCCGCTCGCCCG
>JBJFAC010000015.1:0-1852 GCA_051887715.1 Candidatus Neoclostridium sp. | reverse complement strand
CTCCTGCCCCACAAAATCAATGCTAACACAAATCTGCACCACTCTCCGCAGTCAGAAAGGGTTGCGGAGGCGAAGAGCCGCGGTCGGTCAATTAAATCAAAAAAATCTAAAAAAAGGAAATAAAGAATATGAAATTAGGAGTACAGTTATATTCTCTCCGTAATCAGATTAAAGAGCTCGGAGTGGAAGAAGTATTGAAAATGGTGTCCAAGGCAGGCTATACCTGCGTTGAATTTGCGGGATTTTACGGCTTGACGCCGATTGAAATGAAAAACCTGCTGGACAAGTATCATCTGGAGGGTATTTCCGCTCACATCGGGCTGGATTCTATCGAAAAAGAGCTGGAATATATCGATACGCTGGGCATAAAGTCGGTATTCGTGCCGTGGGTAAGCGCCGACGATATTGCAAACAAGCTGCCCGAAATCAAGGAAAAGATCGAAAAGATCAAGCCCGAACTGGATAAGCGCGGCGTTGCGTTCGGCTATCACAATCATAATCAGGAATACATCGGCGGAGCGGACAGAGTGCAGGAGCTTTTGGACGCTATTCCCGGCTTCTACAGCGAAATAGACACCTATTGGGTAAAGCGCGCCGGCATCGCGCCCACCGAAAAGATGAAGCAGTACGGCAATCGCCTTTATTGCCTGCACATTAAGGAGTACGACAAAAACAACGAGGATATCAATCCCGTCGTGGGAGAAGGCGACGTAGGCTTCGAGGAAGTGTTCAAGCTTGGAAACGAGATGGGCATCACGCTTGCCATTCTGGAGGTGGAGGGCTATCCCTGCGATCCTGCCGAATATTTAAAGAGAAGCTATGAAAACATGAAAAAACTTTCCGAAAAGAAATTGCGCCTGGGCGTTATCGGCTGCGGCGGAATAGCAAACGGAAAGCATATGCCTGCCGAAAAGAGAAATCCGCGCGCCGAAATGGTGGCGTTCTGCGACATAGTTCCCGAACGTGCGGAAAAAGCCAAGAAAGACTTCGGAGACGAGAACAGCGCGGTATACACCGACTATAAGGAACTTTTGAAGGATCCCACGATCGACGCGGTGCTCGTGCTCACTCACAACGCCGAGCATTGCCGCATAACCGTTGACGCGCTCAACGCCGGCAAGCACGTTCTTTGCGAAAAGCCCATGGCTACCACGTACGAAGAAGCCTGCAAGATGATAGAAGCGGCAAAAAAGAACAATAAGGTGCTTACTATCGGCTATCAGGGCAGATGGCGTCCGGACAGTATGTATATGAAGCAAATGGCGAAGGACGGCGAATTCGGCGAGATCTATTACGCAGAGGCAATCGCTATCCGCAGAAGAGCCGTTCCCACCTGGGGCGTGTTCATCGACGAGGAAAAGCAGGGCGGCGGTCCGCTTATCGATATCGGAACGCACGCGCTCGATCTTACTTTGCATATGATGGACAACTACGAGCCCGCATACTGCGTGGGCAAGACCTTCCACAAGCTTAACAAGAACACACAGACGGGTAACGCCTGGGGCGATTGGGACGTTGACCGTTTCACCGCCGAGGACGCGGCGTTCGGCTTTATCGTTATGAAGAACGGCGCGGTAATTTACCTCAAGAGCAGTTGGGCGCTCAATATGGCAAATCCCATCGAGGCTGTCACCACCATCTGCGGCGACAAAGCCGGCGCGGATATGCTGGACGGCTTGCGCGTTAACGGCGTAAAGAACGGTCGTCAGTACATTATGAAGCCCGACTTCAAGGCAGGCAGCGTTGCGTTCTTCGAGGGCGCGGCAGGAAACGATCCTTCCGATCTCGAAGCCGCAAACTTCTCCGCAGCTATTCTGGACGGCGCAGAACTGAACGTAAAGCCCGAGCAGGC
>JBJFAC010000014.1:0-8172 GCA_051887715.1 Candidatus Neoclostridium sp. | reverse complement strand
TGGCAGAATTATATAATGATCGCCATTTCGGTAGTACTGTTTTACCTTGCCATAGTAAAGGGATTCGAACCCTTGTTGCTGTTACCCATAGCCTTCGGTATGTTTATTATAAATATTCCGGGCTCGCACGAGGTTTTGTACGGAGCCGATCACGATCTGGTCGGGCAGTATACCGCGGCCGTCAACGCTTTGGCGGACGGCGAGCACCTCGGTTTGACGGGCGACGCTCTCGCAGAGTGGAAAAAAACGGCGATAGCGGCGGTTAACGAAAATATGCTGATTTCCGAAATCACGCAGGCGGCAGATCTGAACGGAGACGGATTCGTGGGCGCTGTCCGCTTGCTTCTGGAAATAAACGCGGACAAGGGAACTTTTGAAGCCGTTTTAAGCTCCGGTGCTTTGCAAACCGCCGCCGGCGAAATTATCGCTCCGCGCGCGGTCAGTTACGGGCTGTTTCATTACCTCGGAATGGGTGTTCAATACGTAATATTCCCGCCCGTCATATTCCTCGGAATCGGCGCTATGACTGACTTCGGACCGCTGATTGCAAATCCGAAAAGCCTTATTATGGGCGCAGGCGCGCAGCTGGGCGTTTTCCTTGCGTTTATCGGCGCGAGAGCGCTGGGATTTAACGCAGGAGAATCGTCGGCAATCGGTATTATCGGCGGCGCAGACGGTCCTACGGCGATATACGTGACGCAAAAGCTTGCTCCGCATCTGCTTTCCGCAATCGCGATAGCGGCGTATTCGTATATGGCGCTTATCCCGATAATTCAGCCTTTCTTTATGCGACTTTTGACCACGAAGGAACAGCGCAAGATACGTATGGATGATCTGCGCCCCGTTTCCAAAAAAGAAAAACTCGTCTTCCCGATAGTGGTTACGCTCGTAGTGGGCGTTTTGCTCCCCGACGCTTTGCCGCTTTTGGGAATGTTGATGCTGGGTAACTTCATGAAAGAAAGCCTTTGCGTCGAGCGTCTCGTCAAGACCGCAAGCAACGAACTTATGAACATCGTGACCATCTTCCTCGGACTTATAGTCGGAACGAAAGCGCAGGGCGGAACGTTCTTAACGCCGCAGACGCTGGGGATAATCGCAATGGGACTGGTTGCGTTCAGTTGCGGAACGGTGGGCGGACTGCTTACCGCGCAGGTTATAAATCTGTTCTCGAAAAAGAAAATCAATCCGCTTATCGGCAGCGCCGGAGTATCGGCTGTGCCTATGGCGGCGAGAGTGGCTCAGAAAGTGGGACAGGAAGAGTGCCCGGACAATTATTTGCTTATGCACGCAATGGGACCTAACGTTGCCGGAGTTATCGGCTCTGCGGTAGCGGCAGGCGTGTTCCTTGCTTTGTTTGCGTGATCGTTTTTAAGGAGAATACGAATATGGTTAAAATAATGGATACCATTCTGCGTGACGCGCACCAGTCGCAAGCGGCAACCCGTATGAGACTGGACGAAATGCTGCCCATCGCGGATAAATTGGATAAAGTCGGATATTACGCTTTGGAGGTGTGGGGCGGCGCTACCTTCGATTCTTGCCTGCGCTACCTCAACGAGGATCCGTGGGAGAGACTGCGCGCTTTGCGCAAGGCGCTTCCCAACACTAAATTGCAGATGCTACTGCGCGGTCAGAATCTTTTGGGATATAAGCATTATTCGGACGACGTGGTAGATCTTTTCTGCAAAAAGTCTATCGAAAACGGTATTGACATCATCAGAATTTTCGACGCGCTCAACGACGTGAGAAACGTCCGTCAGGCGGTTGCGAGCACTAAAAAGTACGGAGGAACTGCTGAAGTCGCTCTGTGCTATACCACAAGCCCAGTTCACAACGTCGATTACTTCGTAAATCTGGCAAAACAGTTGGAGGAGATCGGCGCGGACATAATCTGCATCAAGGATATGGCGAATCTGCTTTTGCCGTATACCGCGTACGAGCTCGTTTCGCGTCTTAAAGCGGAATTAAAGCCTGAAACGATGGTGCATCTGCACACGCATAACACCGCCGGAACGGGCGATATGGTCAACTTAAAGGCGATAGAAGCAGGTTGCGACATCGTCGACACCGCGCTTTCTCCGCTCGGAAACGGCACCAGTCAGCCTGCAACCGAATCGCTGGTGGCAACGCTGAAGGGTACGAAGTACGATACGGGGCTCGATCTTAACGCGCTCAACGAACTCACCGTATATTTCAGAAAAGTTGCTGACAGATTGCAAAAAGACGGTGTGCTCAGCCCGAAGGTATTGAAAGTAGACGTAAACGCTCTCATATATCAGGTGCCGGGCGGAATGCTTTCAAACCTTATCAGTCAGCTCGCTCAGCAAGGCGCGTCCGACAGACTGAACGAAGTGTTGGAGGAAGTTCCGAGAGTGAGAAAAGACCTCGGTTATCCGCCGCTTGTTACTCCTTCCAGCCAGATTGTGGGAACGCAGGCGGTGCTTAACGTGCTTTCCGGCGAAAGATATAAGATGGTAACCAAGGAAACGCGCGGCGTGGTTGCGGGCGAATACGGAAAACTGCCCGTCGAGCCGTCGCAGGAAATTGTGGATAAGATTCTTCCCGCCGGCACCAAGCGCATCGAATGCAGACCCGCGGATTTGCTCGAACCCGAGTTGGAGAAAATTCGCGCAGAGGTAAAAGATTATGCGGAAAGCGACGAGGACGTTTTGACCTACGCGCTCTTCCCTCAGCTTGCAATTCCGTTTTTCAAACGCAGAATAGCAAAAAACAAAGGCGTGGATACTACCATTTATAACAAAGAGAGTCAGGTTCATCCCTTTTGATCGATATTGATTTAACGCAATACTTACGAGCGCGGAAATGCTCGTAAGTATTTGCGGTTTCGGGCGGTATTTATGAGAATAGCAGTCGTTGGTGCGGGCGCATCGGGGCTTATGGCGGCGTCAACCGCCGCAAAAACTTCCGACGTCGTGTTGTATGAAAAAAACGAAAAGGTCGGAAAAAAAATTTATATTACCGGCAAGGGACGCTGTAACGTTACCAACGCTTGCTCGCAAAGCGAATTTCTCGAAAACGTCGTAAACGGTAAAAAATTTCTTTTCGGAGCGATTAACGCTTTCCCGCCGCAAAAAACGGTGGAATTTCTGGAAGAAAACGGCGTTAAAACCAAGGTGGAAAGGGGAAACCGCGTTTTTCCGCAGTCGGATAAGTCAAGCGACGTAATAAAGGCGCTTAAACGTGCGGCGGACGCGCGTAGCGTCCGGTATTCGTTCGAGCAGGTTTTGAAAATACGCCCGGACGACGGAGGCTATACGGTCGTTACCGATCGTTCAGCCGAAAAATTCGATAAAGTGATCATCGCTTGCGGAGGCGTAAGCTATCCCGCTACGGGTTCTACGGGCGACGGATATAAGTTTGCGCAATCGCTGGGACATACGGTGATCCCTCCGCGCGCCGCGCTGGTTCCGATAATACTAAAGGACGACGTTTCGTCGTTACAGGGGCTGTCGCTTAAAAACGTCGCGGCAACCGTGACCGTTTCGGGCAAAACGTTTTCGCAGTTCGGAGAGATGCTGTTTACCGATAAAGGCGTTTCGGGTCCGATAATACTGTCTCTTTCCAGCCTGATCAACAAATACGAATTAAACGGAGCGCGGCTTTCAATCGACTTAAAGCCTGCGTTAAGTCCTAAAACGCTGGACGACAGAGTTCTTTCCGATTTTGCAAAGTATAAAAACAAGCGTTATAAAAACGCACTTTGCGACCTGCTTCCGTCCAAGCTTATCGATTATTTCGTTGATTATTCCGGCGTGGACGCCGAAAAACCGATCAATTGCGTAACCAAAGCGGAGCGCTCTGCAATAGTCGAAAGCCTGAAAAATCTGACTTTTACCGTGCAAAAGCTTGATAAAATCGAGGCGGGCATAGTTACCGCCGGAGGAGTCGATCTGAAGGAGATCAATCCCAAAACCATGGAAAGCAAGTTGGCGCCGGGCGTTTATTTCGTCGGCGAAACGCTGGACGCGGACGCGCTTACGGGCGGATTCAATTTACAAATAGCGTTTGCAACCGGATACGTTGCCGGACTGCACGCGGGAGAAATTTTATGATAATAGCAATAGACGGACCTGCCGGCGCAGGAAAAAGCACAATAGCAAAGCTTATCGCAAAACAGCTCGGATTGGTGTATATCGATACGGGCGCTATGTATCGTGCGGTGGGCTTGAAGGCTAAAAGAGAGGGTATTGCCTGCTCGGAAGTTGAAAAAATCGACGTTATGCTCAAACGCACCGACGTGGAGCTGAAAAACGAAGACGGGGCTACCGCCGTTTATCTCGACGGAGAAAACGTGTCCAAAGAAATACGTCTGCCGGAAATTTCACGTATGGCAAGCGATATTTCCGCTGTTCCGGCAGTCAGATACGCTATGGTGGAAATGCAACGCGCCATGGCTAAAAAAACCGATACCGTGCTTGACGGCAGGGATATAGGCACTTTCGTTCTTCCGAATGCCGACGTTAAGATTTTTCTTACGGCAAGCGTGGACGAGCGCGCTCAAAGGCGTTTTAAAGAGCTTGTCGAAAGGGGCGAAAACGTCACGATCGAGGAGGTTCGCGACGATATCGAAAAAAGAGACTACAACGATTCGCACCGCGCACTGGCACCGCTAAAAAAAGCGGACGACGCAACCGAAGTGGATTCTACCGGAATGACCGTCGAACAGGTTTGCAACAGAATTATCGAAATCGTGAGGGGCGCAAAATGAAGTGGTTTTTCACGCTGATGAAGATAATCACGTATTTGCCGCTCAGGATATTGTATCCCGTTAAAATAATCGGACGGAAGAACATGCCCAAGGGCAAAATTCTTGTCGTCGGTAATCATCTCAGCGCCGCCGATATAGTAATGCAGTTGTCAAATCTTCCGGGCTTTCGCTATATAGTCGCAAAGAAAGAATTAAACCGTAATAAGTTTATAGGAGCGTTCCTTGCGGCTCTCGGCGCGATATATATCGACAGAGGAAAAGCCGACCTTGCCGCAATGAAAAAGATTCTCGGCGTAATGCAAAAGGGCTACGGCTTGTCAATTTTTCCCGAAGGAACGCGCAACAAAAAAGACAATATGTTGGGGCAGATAAAGGAAGGCGCCGCTATGTTCGCGATAAAAGGAAAAGCCGTGGTAGTTCCCGTTATGGTGTACGAAAAGGCGCGCTTGTTCAGGCGGAATTATCTGCTGGTAGGCAAGCCGTTCTCGCTTGAAAAGTACTACGGGAAAAGAGCGGACGCGGCGCTTTTGAAAGAAGCTTCCGATATTATCGAAGCGAATATGCTCAAAACGCAGAACGAGTTGAACGATTACGTGTTCTATAACAAATCAAAGGCGGGCAAACGACTTAAAAAAGACGCGGCAAAGGCTAAAAAGGCTTTGCAAAAAGCGTTGGGAGAATAAAGGTGAAGTATATCGTATCGAAGCATTGCGGCTTTTGCAGCGGAGTTAAGCGCGCCGTAAACAAGGCGTACGAAAACGTCGGCGGAGGCGCCGTAACCTTCGGCGAGCTGATACACAATCAACGAGTCGTAAGCGATCTCGAAGCAAAAGGCGTTAAAGCGGTTTTCGATCTTGACGGTTGCGAGGGAAAAAAAGTAATCGTGCGCTCGCATGGCGCAGGCAAAAACTTTTTCGACAGGGCGCTTAAGCTCGGCATCGAAATTATCGACGCTACCTGTCCGTTCGTTAAAAAAATACACGACATAGTTTACGAGCATTATACGAGAGGTTTTCACATTGCCATTATCGGAAAGGCAGGACATCCGGAGGTTGACGGCATTAACGGATGGTGCAATTACGAGGCGACCGTAGTCGACGACGAAGAAGCTCTTGTATGGCTTACAGAGTACGAAAAAGTGTGTTTTGTCGTTCAAACGACCTACTTATTGGAAAAATATTTGAGGATTTTAAAAAAAATTCGAAAACTACCGCTCAAAACAGTTGAAATATTTAACACAATTTGCTATACTACTATCAGTCGGCAAAATGACGCGGAAAATATTTCTCGCATCTGTACTAAGGTATTGGTAATCGGCAGCGGTAGCAGTTCAAATACTCGCAGGCTGATGGAAATAGCCGCAGGGCAAAGCGAAGTTTTTTTAGTAGAAAGTTTGGACGACTTATATAAAATCAAATTTAGCACTAATGATGTTATCGGAATAACAGCAGGTGCGTCAACTCCGGAAGAGTTGATTATGGAGGTAAAAGAGTACATGAGTCAAGAGTTAGGTGCAGTAGTAAGCGAAGACTTCGCAAAAGCGGTTGAAGAATCCTTTGTTTCGTACAAAGTTGGCAAGCGCATTAAAGGCACTGTGATTTCCGCAGATGAAAAAGGCATTAAGATCAGCATCGGCGGCAAGAGCGACGGTTTTATCCGTAAAGAGGACGTAAATCTGGACGGCAGCTACGATCCTGCAGAGTATACGCAGGGTATGGAACTCGACACCAAGATTATCGCTACCAGCGATCCCGACACCGGATGCGTTCTTTTGTCCAAGAAAGAAGTGGACGAAATTAAGGAAGCAGACAAGATCGTCGAAACCATTCGTAACGGCGAATCCTTTGAAATCACCGTCGATAAACCCGTTAAGGGCGGTCTTTTGTCGAGACTCGGTACTTATTCGGTATTTATTCCCGCTTCGCAGATTAAAGAGAGATTCGTAAGCGATCTCAAGCAGTTTGCCGGCAAGAAGCTTGCGGTCGTTGCTCTCGAAATCGACGACGCAAAACACAAGATCGTCGCAAGTCACAGAAAGCTTGTCGAAGCAGAAAAGGCGGCAAAGGAAGAAATTTTCTGGGCTCACGTAGTTCCCAACGTCGTCGTCAGCGGCGTAGTTAAGAGAATCACCCCGTTCGGCGCGTTCGTAAGCGTTGACGGCTTCGATTGCCTGGCTCACATCGTCGACCTGTCCTGGACTCACATCAAGACCGTTGACGAAGTTCTTTCCGTCGGTCAGACGTACGACTTCCTCGTTCTGTCCGCAGACAAGGAAAAGAAGAGAGTTTCGCTCGGCTATAAGCAGCTTCAGCCCCATCCGTTCGTTGCTTGTATGGAAAAGCACCCCATCGGCTCGACGCTTAAGGGCAAAGTCGTAAGCATCGTTCCGTTTGGCGTATTCGTTGAAGTAGAACCCCACATCGAAGGTTTGGTTCACGTTTCCGAAGTCGCTCATTCCTTCGTAAAGGATCTTAACGAAGTCGTTAAGGTAGGCGACGAAGTAGAAGTTAAAGTGCTCAACTACGACGAGGCTAACAAGAAGATCAATCTTTCCATCAAGGCGTGCCTGCCCGAAGAACCCAAGCCCGCAAAGGCTGAAACCGAAGAAGGCGCCGCAAAGAAGGTTAAGAAGGTAAAGACCAAGAAGGTCGAAACCGAAGAAGAAGTTGAGTGGAGTGAAGATACTTCCAACAATCCCTTCGCAGATCTTTTGAAAGACCTTAACATCAAAGAATAATCGTTTGATTGAAAAACGCTCTCGGTTTTGATCGAGGGCGTTTTTGTCGTTGCGCACATATATTAATATATGCGCATATTCGATTTGCATAACGATCTTATTACGGCAGTCGGGAGCGACGAGGCGACGCGGATTATGGAAAAGAACGGTCGTCATGGCGTAAAGGCATTGTACGCCGTGTGGGGAACCAAGCTTGGTTTGGTCGATTTTATCGGCAAATGCCGCTTTTTGTCGCAAAACGCCGAGAATTATTCGGTTGAGGACGCAAGTGCGACGGGCACTGATTTTGCCGCTTTGCCGCTGAAAAACCTGGCGTGCTGTTCGCTGACCTGGAATTACGACAACGCGTTTGCCGGCGGCGTCGAAGGAAAAAGCGGTTTGACGGAAGAGGGCAAAAGGTTTATCCGTTATCTGAACCGAAAAGAAATTGCCGTCGATTTATCTCACTTAAACGAGCGGTCGTTTTGGGAAGCAATAAAGATTTCCGACCGAGTGCTTGCCACTCATTCGTGCCCTTTTGCCGTAAAACGACATTTGCGAAACCTTAAAGACAGACAGATTGCGGCTATCGTCGAAAAAGGCGGTATAGTGGGAATTACGCCCGTGCCGTCGTTTGTGAAAAACGGAAACGAGAGCGGCTATTTTGCTGCGCTGGACTATTTTATAAATAAGTTCGGGTGCGATAACGTTGCTCTCGGCACGGATT
>JBJFAC010000013.1:0-8172 GCA_051887715.1 Candidatus Neoclostridium sp. | reverse complement strand
GTCACTCTGTTTTGGTATAATCCCAATATTATGCCGTCTTCGGAGCACGACAAGCGCCTTGAGGAGCTGAAAAAAGCGGCGGATATATTCGGTCTGCCGCTCGTGCAAGCCGAATACCGCGCGCAGGACTATTTTTCGTGCGTGAAAGGGCTTGAGAGCGAGAAAGAGGGCGGAGCGCGCTGCGCAGTATGTCAGAAGTTGCGCATTTCCGCCGCGGAAGAGTACGCCGCTAAGCACGGCTTCGATTTTTTCACCACGACTCTTTCGGTGTCACCGCATAAAAACGCGGAGCTTATAAACCGCCTCGGAGAGCAATGCGCGTCCCGCGGCGCAAAATGGCTGCACAGCGATTTCAAGAAAAAAGAAGGTTTCAAGCGTTCGGGCGAGCTTTGTGCGAAATACGACGTCTACCGCCAGAGCTATTGCGGTTGCGCGTTCGCTTTGGAGGAGCAAAACCCGTGACGCTCCGCGAAAAAATAAAAAACTTGCCCGAAAATCCCGGCGTATACATTATGCGTAACGCGGGCGGCGAGATAATATACGTCGGCAAGGCGGTCGTGCTCAAAAACAGAGTGCGGCAGTATTTTCAGCACACCGAAAAGCCTCCTAAGGTGCAGGCGATGGTGGACAACGTAGCCGACTTCGACTACATTATAACGCTGAGCGAAAAGGACGCGCTGACGCTTGAAGCAACGCTTATCAACAAGTACAAGCCGTATTACAACATCCTGCTTAAAGACGACAAGCACAGCCCGTACATCAGAATAGACTTAAAGCAGGACTACCCCACGATCGAGATCACGCGTAAGTACAAGCGCGACGGAGCCAAGTATTTCGGACCGTATTTCAACGGAATAACCGTCGGAGCGGTGGTGGACGTAATACGTTCGGCGTACAATATGCGCACTTGTCCAAAAAAGCTGAAAAAGCGCGTTCGCCCCTGTCTTAATTACGACATCGGCTTGTGCCGCGCGCCGTGTATGAATTACGTTTCCAAAGAGGATTACGCCGTCATAGTCGACAACGTTATGAAATTTCTGAAAGGCTACGACAACACCGCGGCAAACGTGATACGCGAAAAAATGGAAAAAGCCGCCGCCGCGGACCGCTTCGAGCAGGCGATAGTTTACCGCGACCAACTGAATATGCTAAAAAATCTCAAGGAGCGCACGATCGCAAACCTCGGAACGGTAACCGACATAGACGCTTTTTCCTATTCGACCGAAGGGTGCGACACGGTTATCAGCGTGGCAATAATACGCGCAAGCCTGCTGATAGGCGTAAAGAACTACTTTTTACCGCCGCTTGACGCCGATCTGAACGAAAAGTTTACGCAGTTTATAATGCAATATTATTTAAACAGCGAAATGCCTTCCGAAATCTGCCTGCCCGAGGAGCTGGAAAACGAGCGGATAAAACAGTGCTTTGCGGCAATGGAGGGCGGAGACAAAACCGAGCTGACTTTCCCTAAGATAGGACAGCGCAAAAAGCTCGTGGATACCGCCAAAGCCAACTCGCACGATTATCTTGTCAAAAATCGCGCCAAAAAGGACAGAGAGCAGGAAATGACCGCTCTTGCCGCCAAGCGCCTTGCCGGGATAATAGGCATACCGTCCGCAAGAAGGATGGAATGCTACGACATATCGAACATCAGCGGCGTGGACAAGGTGGCGTCGCAGGTGGTGTTCATCGACGGAAAAGCGGAAAAAAGTCAATACCGCCGCTACAAAATCAAAACGGTGGAGGGCGCCAACGACTTTGCCTCGATGGCGGAAACGATACGCCGCCGCATCGGGCATCTGACGGACGAAAACCGTCCCGATCTTATCGTCGTGGACGGAGGAAAAGGACAACTTTCCGCGGCTCACGAAATACTCGTGCAGGAGGGCGTGGACATCCCTATGGTGGGGCTTGCGAAAAGAGAGGAAGAAATTTTCCTCGTGGGCGAAAGCGAGCCAATACTTCTCGATCACAGCGACTACGCGCTGCGTCTTATGCAGCGGATACGCGACGAAGCGCACCGCTTTGCAATAACGTATCACAGAAATCTCCGCGCAAAACGCTACGGAAGCGAGCTCGAAGAGATTGCCGGCGTGGGCGAAACCAGGCGAAAAGCGCTTTTGAAAGCGTTCGGAAGCGTCAAAGAGATAAAGGAGGCGCCGCTTGCCGCACTGGAAGCCGCGCCGGGAATAGACAAAAAAACCGCGCGCGCCGTGTACGAATTTTATCACGGAGACTGAATTTTCACTTGATATCGCCGCCGAAAAGTGCTATAATATGAACGGAAAACGGGAGATAAACGCTTATGAAATACCAACTTATGTTCAGCGACTTCGACGGCACGCTTCTCGGCGACGACTTCACGGTATCGGACGGAAACGTCCGCGCCGTTCGCGATTACGTTTCACGCGGCGGCAAGTTCGTCATTCTCACGGGCAGAATGACGCTCAATATGGAAAGATGGACGCGTCTTCTCGGCACGGACGAGCAGGATATATCGGTTTGCGGCTTTAACGGAGGGCTCGCCTTCGATAAAAACGGAAACGTCGTGTTCGAGGACAAAATAGACTACCGCGTTTCCGCAAAGATAATAGCGTTCGCTTTGAATCGCGGCTATCACGTCCACACGTACGCGGAGGACTGCGTAATAATCAACAAGCGCACGCCGGTAACGCGCGCATACGTGAATATGTGTAATATCGTGGACAAAGAAGTCGGAGATCTCGTCGAATTCGTCGAAAGGGAAAAATTCGACTGCCTGAAAATAATGATGGTCGTGCCTTCCCGGCAGATACAGCAAAAGGTGATAGAAGAGCTTAACGCCTTAAATTT
The DNA here is from genome assembly GCA_051887715.1 of Candidatus Neoclostridium sp. Taxonomy (GTDB): domain Bacteria; phylum Bacillota; class Clostridia; order Christensenellales; family Pumilibacteraceae; genus Neoclostridium. Next base: position 5,340 of record JBJFAC010000013.1, on the reverse strand, counting down.
TCCGGGCGTAAGCTTCGTTACCAGCAGCGATACGTACGTGGAAGCCGTGCCGAAGTCCGGCGGTAAAGCCAACGGACTTAAGCGCATCGCCGATTACTACGGTATTCCGCTTGAAAGGACGCTGGCTGTGGGCGATCATCTCAACGACGCGGGCATGATAGCGCTTGCCGGGCTGGGTTGTTCGGTTAAAAACGGTTGCGAAGCGGCAAAAAGCGTTGCCGATTACGTAACGAGCGCGGACAACAATCACGACGCGGTAAAAGAAATAATCGAAAAATTCACGGAGACAGAGTGATGCCGGTAAAAATCAAAGAATTAGTAGAAAACGAAACCGACGTGAGCGTTGAAGAGCTTTGCTCGCGCCTTAATCTCGAAGTGGTCAACGAAGGCAGCGGAACGGTGCATATGGCAACGTTCAACGTCAGCCGTCCCGGATTGCAGTTTGCCGGCTATTACGAGCATTTCAGCAGCGAGCGCGTTCAGATAGTAGGCGAGCAGGAAACCTCTTTTTTGTTGCACATGTCGCCCGAAGAGCGCGTTATCGCCTGCGAAAACTTTTGCAAATACGATTTCCCCTGCCTGGTCGTAACGTCGGTATTGGAGCCCATAAAGGAGCTCGTGGACGCGGCGGTAAAGCACAACAGGGTGGTACTGCGCAGTAAGCTGAGAACGACCGCGTTCGTCAACGAACTGTCCATTTACCTCAACGAGCTGCTTGCTCCCACCGTGACCATTCACGGCGTTCTGGTCGATCTGTACGGCGTGGGAGTATTGATAGTCGGGCACTCCAGCGTGGGTAAATCGGAGTCCGCGCTCGAGCTTATTCAACGCGGTCACCGTCTGGTTGCCGACGACGCGGTGTGTTTAAAACGCGTAAACGACCGACTTATCGGCAGTTGTCCGCCCAAAATACGCCACCTTATGGAGATCCGCGGCTTGGGTATAATCGATATAGAAAAACTGTACGGATCCAGCTCGATACGACTTACCAAGATGGTGGACTTCGTCGCCTGTCTGGAGGATTGGGACGAGACTAAGACGTACGACAGGCTGGGCAACGAAAATCACACCTATAACATACTCGACATCGATCTGCCTGAATACGTAATACCCGTGCGCCCCGGACGTAACCTTGCTTCCATACTCGAAACGGCGGCAAGAAATTTCCGTGCAAAATCGCTGGGCTACAGCGCTTTGGACGAGCTTTCGTACAGGGTAGGCTCGAATAAAAATTAACTTTCGGAGGAATTAAATATGGATCTTGTCGCTCTTCAGAAGAGAATGGAGGGTTGCCCGTGCGGAGTGAAGCACGTTTGCGACCTTAAAGCGTTGGAAGTCGCCCACGGTAATCTGGCAAAAACGGGCGAAATACTCAAAAAGTACGGTTTTCCCACGCATATACTGCTGGTAGCGGATAAAAACTCGTTTATGGTTACGAGCGGACTTACCGAAAGCCTGTTAAGTCAGGGATTTTTGGTTCAGATGCGCGTATACGACGATATGAAAATCGCAAGAATGGAAGAAGTCGAGGAAATAAAAGCGCTCTGTGCCGGAGTAGACGGCGTTTTGTCGGTCGGCACGGGCTCGATTAACGACATTTGCCGTTACGGCTCGTTCCTGGCAGGCAAGCCGCTTGCCATTTTCGCGACCGCGCCTTCTATGGACGGCTTTGCGTCCGACAGCGCGCCCATTATCATCAACGGTTTCAAAATCACCTGTCAATGCCGTCAGCCGCAGATAATAATAGCCGATTCCAAAATACTTGCCGAATCCCCCGCCGAGCTTAAAGCGGCAGGCTTTGGCGATATGATGGCAAAATTTATCGCAATAGCCGATTGGAGAATAGCAAAGCTCGTTCACGGCGACTACTACTGCGAGCGCGTTGCGGAAGTCGTGCGCGAAGCGACGCAAAAAATAGTGGCGCTGTCCGGCGAGATAAGCGGAAACTCGGAAAAAGCGGTAGAGGCGGTAATGGAGGCGCTGGCTCTTACGGGAATTGCAATGCAGTTCGTAACGCTTTCCCGTCCTGCGAGCGGAACGGAGCACATCATTTCGCACTATTGGGAGTGTAAAAAGCTGGAACGCGGCGTATATTCCGATTTCCACGGCAAAAAAGTGGGCGTGGCAACGCTTATCGTCGCCGACGTTTACCACAAAGTGGCAAAAATGAAAGGAATAAAGGCGCACGCCGAGCACGCCGATTGGGCGGATATATATAAAACGTACGGCGAAAAGCTCTCGGTGGACGTAAAACGCCTCAACGAGCCGTGCATCACCGACGAAATAAATCCCGACGACATAACCGACAACTGGGACGAGATCTGCCGCATAATCGAAGAGGAAATTCCGCCCGTAGACAAGCTTTTAGAATACTATAAGGCGGCGGGCGCGGTCACCGACATAGAGCAGATCAAGGTGTACAAACAGCTTTGCGACGAAGGACTTAAATATCACCCGTATATGAGAAAGAGAGTAACGCTTGCCAGAATTATGCCTATGTGCGATCTCGATTTCACCGAAATATACTACAGTGACAAAAAGTAACCGTAAATAAAACGGAATAAAATTTGCGGCGCGAACGCCGTGTGCGTCGCCCTGCTTAATGAGCACTTAAAGCAACGGAAAAACGGCAAATCGACGAGAAAAGCCGTTTTTTTCGTGGCAAAAAAAGAACTTTCTCAAAAAAGAGGGCTAAACACTTGATTTTTCGCCCGAATTATAATATAATAAATATGCTGTGCTATGCGGGGAGCTAGTGGTGCCCTGTACCTACAATCCACTACAGTAGGGCAGAATGCCGCTCGAGGCATTTTGCGTGTCGCGCAGTCGTGCGTAAGCGGCGTTGACGGTAAGGTCTCGCGCAACGTTACGCCGTGAACCGTGTCAGGGCCTGGCGGCAGCAGCACTAAGCGGAATGTGGCGTGTGATGCGAGGTTGCTTTGCAAGAGTCGGCTGCGCAAAGGACGGCGGGGCGCGATCTGTCGAAAGCGGATGCACAGTACTTTTTAGCAAACCTGTTGAGAGAAGAGCCGAAGCGCGTGTTCTTCTCTCAATATCTTAATTTACGAAAAAAAACGCAAGCGAAAAATGACGGAGGCAATAATGTACGATAAAACCGGAAGCGAACAAAGCGGAGTTAAAGGCGAAGCAAAGGTTCTCGAATTTTGGAAACAAAACGGAATAATCAAGCAGGCAAACGATAAAAACGACGGCGTGGGCGAGGAGTTTACCTTTTACGACGGACCGCCTACTGCTAACGGAAAGCCGCACGTCGGGCATATTCTGACGCGCGTCATAAAGGATATAATACCCAGATACAAAACTATGAAGGGCTATCACTGTCCTCGTAAAGCGGGTTGGGACACTCACGGACTGCCCGTCGAGCTGGAAGTGGAAAAGTCGCTCGGAATAGACGGAAAGCAAGAGATCGAAAAGTACGGCGTCGAGCAGTTTATCGGTAAATGCAAGGAAAGCGTTTGGAAATATAAAACCGAGTGGGAAAAAATGTCCGACCGCGTTGCGTATTGGGCGGATATGGAGCACCCGTACGTCACCTACGACGACAACTACATCGAATCCGAATGGTGGGCTATAAAAACCATATGGGAGAAAGGTCTTTTATACAAGGGCTATAAAATCGTCCCCTATTGCCCCCGTTGCGGCACGTCGCTTTCTTCGCACGAGGTGGCTCAGGGTTACAAGGATGTCGAGGAAAAGTCGGCGATTGCGAAGTTTAAGATAAAGGGCAGCGATAAATATATCCTCGCATGGACGACCACGCCCTGGACGCTTCCCGGCAACGTCGCTTTGTGTATGGGCGCAAATTACGACTACGTCACCGTCGAAAGCGACGGAGAAAAATACGTGCTTGCCGAGGCGCTCGCGTCCAAATATTTTGAAAACTGCACCGTTCTGGAACGCAAAAAAGGCAGCGAATACGAAGGCGTGGAATACGAGCCCTTGTACGCCGCCGATCTGAAAGGAAAAAAAGGCTACTACGTGGTCAACGACGACTACGTCACGCTGGAGGACGGCACGGGCGTGGTTCACATCGCTCCCGCGTTCGGCGAGGACGACAACCGCGTGGGCAAGAAATACGATCTGCCGTACGTTCAGCACGTGGACGATCGCGGCAGAATGGCGGAGGACGCGCCTTTTGCAGGCACCTTCTGCAAGGACGCCGACAAGCTCGTTTTAAAAGACCTGAAGGAGCGCGGACTGTTGTTCAAGACGATAATGTTCACTCACAGCTATCCGTTCTGCTGGAGATGCGACACGCCCCTTCTGTATTACGCCCGCTCGACCTGGTTTATCAAAATGACTGCGGTAAAGGACGACCTCATCAAAAACAACGCGTCGGTTAACTGGATTCCGCCCAGCATAGGAACGGGCAGAATGGGCAACTTCCTCGAAAACGTCATCGACTGGGGACTTTCGCGCGAACGCTATTGGGGAACTCCGCTTCCCGTGTGGGTTTGCCCGGACTGCGGAGAAATTCACGTCGTCGGTTCAAAAGCCGAGCTGAAAAAGCTGGGCGGAATCGAAGGAGATATCGAGCTTCACAAGCCCTACGTGGACAAGATCACGTTCGCCTGCCCCAAATGCGGCGGCACTATGCACAGAACGAGCGAGGTTATCGACTGCTGGTTCGACAGCGGCTCGATGCCGTTTGCTCAACTGCACTATCCTTTTGAAAACAAAGAACTGTTTGAAAAGCGTTTCCCGGCAAACTTCATCAGCGAAGCGGTCGATCAGACGCGCGGCTGGTTCTACACGCTGCTTGCCATTTCCACTCTGCTGTTCAACAAAGCGCCCTTTGAAAACTGCATAGTAATGGGGCACGTCAACGACAAGAACGGCATTAAAATGAGCAAGCACAAGGGCAACGTAATAGATCCGTGGTCGGTTCTGGACGTTCAGGGCGCGGACGCCGTGAGATGGTATTTCTACACCGGTTCCGCTCCGTGGATTCCCTCGCGTTTCTATCCGGAAGCGGTGTCCGAAGCGCAAAGGAAGTTCTTGGGCACGCTGTGGAACGTTTATTCGTTCTACGTTCTGTACGCCGAAATAGATAAATTCGATCCCACGAAGTACGCTCTGGACGATTGCAAGCTGACGCTTATGGATAAGTGGGCGCTCAGCGAAATCAACTCGCTGGTTAGGTTCGTGGACGAGAACTTAAACGAATACAAAATAACCGAAAGCGCGCGCGCAATAGGCGACTACACGGACAAGCTGTCCAACTGGTACGTCAGAAGAAGCCGCGACCGCTTCTGGGGCAAGGGCATGACCGAGGACAAAAAAGCGGTAGGAAAATACACCGTGCGCGGCGATGAATTC
>JBJFAC010000012.1:0-1868 GCA_051887715.1 Candidatus Neoclostridium sp. | reverse complement strand
GGCCAACAATTATCTGAAGCTTGACAGTCCGTATTCGGGCGAGACCAAGGTCGTCCACTACATAGAAATGCTGCGCGACGACGTGGGCTTTGAAAATATCTCGAAAAAGGTCGTCCGCCCGATCGGCAGGAAGGTGGGCGCGTACTACGGCTGTTTATTGTTGCGTCCCGGCAACGTTATGGCGTTCGACAGCCCCGAAAACCCGTCGGTTATGGAGAAGCTGTTGCTTGCTTTGGGAGCAACGCCGATAAAATATCCCATGAGCAACGAGTGTTGCGGAGCGTATGCGTCGCTGAAAGACAAAAACCTGGTACAAAAGCGCAGCGAGGTGATTATCGAAAGCGCAAAGCAAGCCGGAGCGGAGGAAATAGTCACCGCTTGTCCTTTGTGCCTGTACAATCTCAAAAAGTGCGGCGGAATAAAGGTGACCTACGTCACCGAACTGCTTGCCGAGGCGCTGGGAGTGAAAGACGATGAACAATAAAGATAAGATCGAACTTATAAACCGCATCGACGGCACGGACGCGAGAAAATGTATGAAGTGCGGCAAATGCTCGGGACGTTGCCCGGCGTACAAGGAAATGGACGTAAAGCCGCATCAGTTCGTGTCGCTTCTGGTAAAAGGAAACGTCGAAAAGCTTCTGGAAAGCAAAGCTATATGGCATTGCCTGTCGTGTATGGCTTGCGTGGAGCGTTGCCCGCGCGGCGTCGCTCCGCAGGGCATAATCGAAGCGGTACGGCAGACCGTAATACGCGCGCAGGGCGGAAACGGTCTCTCCGCCGAGGACATACCTCCTCAGGTGGACGAGTTTATTCCCCAACAGCTGTTGGTCAGCGCGTACAGAAAGTACAATAAGTAAAAAAGTCCGAAAGGCTACAAAACATAAAAAACGAGAGTGAAAAAATATGCAAAGAATAGGTGTATTCGTTTGTTGGTGCGGCAGTAACATCGCCGCTACGGTAGACGTCGAAAAGCTGAGCGAGCTTATCAAGGCGGAACCGGGCGTAGTGTATGCCGCGAATTATCAGTATATGTGCTCGGAAAACGGACAGCAGCTTATCCGCACGGCGATAAAAGACTACGCGCTTGACGCGGTGGTTATCGGCTCCTGCTCGCCCCGTATGCACGAAGCGACCTTCCGCAAGGCGGCTGCAAGCGCCGGTCTCAATCCTTATCTCGTGGAGATCGCAAACATTCGCGAGCAGTGCTCGTGGATACATAAGGACAAGCAGGAGGCAACCGAAAAAGCGCTCGTCCTGCTGCGCACGGCGATAGCGAAGGTGCGCCTCAACGGTCCGCTCACCGAAGGACAGAGCCCGGTCGTAAAGCGCGCGCTGGTCATCGGCGGCGGCATAGCCGGAATACAGGCGGCGTTAGACATAGCCGAAGCCGGTTTTCCCGTGGACATCGTGGAAAAGAACGCCACGATAGGCGGCAGAATGGCTCAGCTCGATAAAACCTTCCCCACGCTGGACTGCTCGGCGTGCATACTTACGCCCAAGATGGTGGACTGCGCGCAAAGCGACAAGATCGACATTTTGTCGTACAGCGAAATAGAAGAGGTAAAGGGCTACGTCGGAAATTTCAAAGTAAAAATCAAAAGAAAGGCGAGATACGTGGACGAAACCAAGTGCACGGGCTGTAAGATCTGTATGGAAAAATGCCCGTCCAGAAAAGGCTTGGACGAGTTCAATATGGGGCTTAGCAACCGTCCCGCTATTTACATACCGTTCGCGCAGGCCATCCCCAACGTCGCCGTTATCGATCCCGAGCAGTGCATAAAGCTCAAAACGGGCAAATGCGGAATATGTCAGAAGTTCTGCGGCGCGGGCGCGATCAATTACGATATGAAAGAAGAGTATATCGA
>JBJFAC010000011.1:0-1891 GCA_051887715.1 Candidatus Neoclostridium sp. | reverse complement strand
GTTCGCTCCGCCCACCATCGAATTTATCGCGCCGTCTGGGTTGTATACCAGCATTGCGACGATGCCGGCAATCATAATAATGGTCCACAAAACGTTCATAGTTATTTTTATGCGGCAAAAGGGACGAGTATAAGCGCAAAAACGATTGATTTTTGCGGCGCGTTTTAGTATAATAATAGTTAAGGCGGTTTTCGCCCGAAAAAGTCTGTAAAAAAGTCGGAGGACGTTATGAAAAACGAAAAAACCTACTACATTACCACGCCTATTTATTACCCCAGCGGTAAGTGGCACCTGGGACACAGCTACACTACCGTGTGTTGCGACGCGATAGCCCGTTACAAGCGAATGTGCGGTTTTGACGTTTTTTACCTCACCGGAACGGACGAGCACGGTCAAAAAATCGAAAAGAAAGCCGAAGAAAAGGGAGTAAGCCCCAAGGCGTACGTGGACGAACGCGTTGCCGACATCAAAAAACTGTGGTCTTTGCTCGATATAAGCTACGATAAGTTTATCCGCACTACCGACGAGTATCACGAAAAAGCCGTGCAGAAGATATTCACCCGCCTTTACGAGCAGGGTGACGTCTATAAATCCGTGTATAAGGGAAAATACTGCACTCCTTGCGAGTCGTTCTGGACGGAAAGTCAGCTTGTGGACGGCAAATGTCCCGACTGCGGCAGAGAAGTAATAGACGCCGAGGAGGAATGCTATTTCTTCCGTCTTTCCAAGTATCGCGACAAAATTATAGATTTATTGCGCAATACCGATTATCTGCAGCCGAAAACGCGCGTAAACGAGATGATAAACAACTTCCTTAAAGACGGCTTGAACGATCTTGCGGTGTCGCGCACTTCGTTTAAGTGGGGAATACCCGTCGAGTTTGACGATAAGCACGTCGTCTACGTCTGGATCGACGCGCTGAGTAACTATATCACCGCGCTGGGCTACGGCGACGAGGATAAGTCGCTTTATGAGAAGTACTGGCCTGCCGATCTGCACATGGTGGGCAAGGAAATAGTGCGTTTCCACGCCATAATATGGCCGGCGATCCTGATGGCGCTTGGTCTTCCGCTCCCCAAAAAGGTGTACGGACACGGCTGGCTGCTGTTGGACGGCGACAAAATGAGCAAGTCCAAGGGCAACGTCGTCGATCCCTATATCCTTGCCGACAGATACGGCATCGACGCGATCAGGTATTACCTGCTGCGCGAAATACCGTTCGGAAGCGACGGAACGTACTCCAACGAGGCGTTTATCACGCGCATAAATCAGGATCTCGTCAACGATCTGGGCAATCTTGCAAAGCGCACGCTCACAATGAACGCCAAATATTTCGGCGGAAAACTGCGTAAACCCGACCTTGCAGGGGAGGAGGACGAGCAGTTTATAAACGCAATCGACGGTCTTGCGGAGAAGGTGGACAAGTTCATTTCCGAGGTCAACGTCACGAAGGCGCTTGAAGAAATTTTCGCGGTCGTCGGCAAGGCGAATAAGTACATCGACGTCAATATGCCGTGGGTGCTGGACAAAAACGGACAAAAGGAGAGATTGCAGGAGGTTATGTACAATCTCACCGAGGCTATCCGCGTCACCGCAACGCTGCTTATGCCCTTTCTTACCGTCGGACCGAAAAAGATTATCGAGGGGCTTAACCTTCCCGCTGTGCAATCGTTCGGCGACGGGCTGAAGTGGGGCGCGGTGGAGACTTACTCTACCGGCGAAATAGGTATTCTCTATCCGAGGCTGGATTTAAGCAAGGAACTTGCCGCTTTAAGCGAAATAGCCGAAAAAGAGAGCAAAAAATCCGGGATAAATCAAGCCGCTGCAGGCGACAACCAAAAAAATCAAAAGAACGAAAAAGAAAAAGAGGAAAATAAAATGGAAAACGAAA
>JBJFAC010000010.1:0-1930 GCA_051887715.1 Candidatus Neoclostridium sp. | reverse complement strand
TTATGCTGTACCTGGGCGTATCGCTCACTCCTATCATCGATCCGTCGTTAGGCGAGACGGTGGACGTTTTCTACTTCTACGTAGAAGACGGCAGAATCAATAAAATTTATCTTGAATCCAACAGACAGTACACCTACTCGTCGGACGACAAGCAGACCGCCGTCCATTATCTGACGGCAACTTTGAACCTCACCGAAGTGGGCACTACCGAAGTGGGACTTATAAAGCCGTACGAAGGTCCCAAGGGCACGACCTTGGACAACGTTCCCCTGCGCACGCTGCTTAACAACGCGCTGGAAGAAATGAAGAACGCAAAGAGCTACACCTATTCGCTTAAAGACGAGGCGATCTACACGCCCTCGGCAGGCGACGGCGACTACGAGCTTTCCTCCGCCGGCCTCGTTTATCCGATGAGCACCGGCACGACCGTTCACAACGGCACCTACGAAACCGGAACGGTGGGCAGTATCGCTTACGTTACGGAAAGCGCGGTTCTGTTCAAGGACACGATGCGCTACACCGCAACGCTGGACGGCAAGGCGTACAGAGTTACCTATCACGGCTATAAGCAGATAGACGACGGAAGCGTAAGCGGCAATCCCTACTACGACGAATTCGAGTACGCAAAGGATTCGGACGGACAGGGAACGCCCGCAATGGTGGGCACCAAGAGAGTGTACGGCACCATCAAAGACAAAATGATGCCCGCATTCGATTTCTCCGCAGACATATTCAGATACAGCGGAAGCTATCTTAACGGAAAGAAATACGTTTACAAATTCGCATTGATCTCGGATCGCGTCACCAAGGACGTCGCCGTGCAGATGTCCAAGTACACCTACGCGAAAAACGCGTCCGCAAACGCCGAAGTCAGCCTGGAATTGATAGTCGACGAGGACGGACACCTGGTTGAGACCGTGTTCCCCTACGAGCTTTCGAGAGGAGACGTAGGTCGTTGCACCTCCACGTACAGCAATATCGGTACGACCGAACTGCCCGAAGGCGTGTTCAACGATTACGTTGAAAGAGCGTGGAGAACCCAGTGGAACCAGTATCAGACCAAGTACTATTATCCCAACCACACCAGCGCGGGCTGGACGACCGAGGCTTCTACCGTCAACAGCGAAACGGTAATGCGCGCTATTTTCAAGGACGATTACGACGATCTTATTGCTCCCGGCGTGCTTTTAGACGTGTTCGGCGACAATATCGGCGGCCCGTTCTTCGACTGGAGAGAGGTGGAAATAGGCGGAGAAACGACCTTCTACGATTACGTTTCGGTCACCACGCGTTCGCAGAACGTGGACGCTAACTCCAGAATAACCGACTACGACGAGATCATGGCGGCGCTGGACGAAAAGCTGGGCGCGTTCGGCTACAGACGTTCGCTTGCCAACTGCGGCGAAAGCGGCGGCGACAGAGTGGTTACCTACATCAAGAACAACGTGCTTATCGTGGTTGAAAACAATTACACGAGTTATTTCTGGATCTATTTCCGCAGAGTTAACGAGTGGTCTCTGAAATAATCCTACAAAAGAATAAAGCGAGGACGATATGAAAAAGATTGCAACGTTATTTACGACCGTTTTCATAATAAGCGTTTTCGTACTTGCAGGTTGCGGAGGCGCGACGAACGACGACGTTCCCACGCCCTCCAAAGCCGTTGAGATCACGACTACGGTCGCCGATCTCGAAATAGGCAAATATGACGTGGCAGATAAAAATTACACGTCGTATTTTGCTATTAAGGACAACGGAGTTTCGCTTGCGGTGCGCAAGGAATACGTCGACGCAAGCGCAGTGCTCCCCGTTCCCGGCGAATACGTCGTAATATGCAGGTACAAGAACGAACAGGCAAGTATAAAAGTCACCGTGCGCCGCCCGGAAATCGCGCTCACCGCAAAAACCGAGCGAGTCACGCTGAAAAGAA
>JBJFAC010000009.1:0-1932 GCA_051887715.1 Candidatus Neoclostridium sp. | reverse complement strand
TGTGGATATGAAAAGCACACTACGTTTCACCTTTGGTGAAGTATAGTGTGCTATATTTTTATTTCTGACTAAAAATCCCTATGGGAACTTTGCTTTAGCGGCGGTCGTTTTTTTGCGATAGTTTCGGAGATAATGCGATTTTTGCCTTAATTGCCGGAAAGAACTTCGGCGAGCGCGCTTTCGAAGATCGGCGCCCACCACTCTTCGTATCCCGAAAGCGTGGGGTGAATATCGTCCGCCATATATTTCAGGCGGTCGGAAGGGGAAATTTTTCCCGCTTGGTCGCCGAACAGATCGACGACCGCAAAGTCCTTCTTTTTCGCTATATTCAAAAGAGCGGCGCGCATAGCGGCGTAACGGGCGTTGTCGTAGGGCGGATTGGTAAAGAACACGATCGGACAGCCGAAACGCGCTTTAACGTACCCGACGACGTAGTTTATCGCGCCGCAAACTGTGTTCGGGCTGTCGTCGTCTTCGCTTCCGAGCGGTTTATTACGCGACGCGTCGTTAGTGGAAAGTTGGCAAACGAACAGATCGAAAGCGCCCGAACGGTCGATTTTTTCCAGGCGCGAAACGTACGAATTTTCGTCCTCGCGCACAAGCGTTGTGCCGTTGACCGCGTATTTACTGCAATTACAGCCGCAGTCCTTTGCGATTACGTCCACGAACGATATTCCGCCCGACGCGTACCCGTACGTCACCGACGAGCCGAGAAAGCATATTTTTTTGTTTTTAAGAATTTTTTTCGCCTTGCCGTTCAATTGATTCTCCCTCCGTGCGTTTTCTAAATTATACCGCACGAACGGTTTTTTTGCAACTTTTTTTACGAAAAAGACCGACGCGCTAACGCAATCGGTCTTATAAAACGCTACTTTTTCCACTTGTCGCCGGTCATAAGGTCGTAAAGCGTTATGCCGGACAGATACGCGCCGATCACCTCGTCCAATTCGGACCACATCGGCAAGGTTTTGCATTTAGCCGCGCGCTCGCAGGTCGTGCTTCCCTCCATACAAGCGACGGGAGCAAGCGTGCCCTCGGTGTAGCGCAAAATCTCCTCCACCGTGTACTGCTCGGGCTTACGCGTCAGCCTGTAGCCGCCGCCCTTGCCGTGAACGCCCTCGATAAGTCCGTTCTTCGTCAGGACGGGCAGTATCTGCTCGAGATATTTAAGCGACAAATCTTCCGTTTTTGCGACTTCCTTCATCGGAACGTTTTCGCCGTTTCCGTGCTCGGCAAGATACAGCATAACGCGCAGAGCGTATCTGCCGCGAGTGGATATCATCATAATTCTTTCCTCCGTCAGTCGTGACAATGCGCGCACGAACACGCCGCAAATTTCTGCTTGTCGTACTCTATGCCGTTTCTATCGTAGTAGTCCTTCACCGCCGCCTTGATAGCCTCCTCCGCCAGCACCGAACAGTGCATTTTATGCGCAGGCAGACCGTCCAGCGCCTCGGCTACCGCTTTGTTGGACAGCGTGAGCGCCTCGCTTACCTTTTTGCCTTTTATCATCTCGGTAGCCATAGAGCTTGACGCTATCGCGCTGCCGCAACCGAACGTCTCGAACTTGACGTCGGTTATAACCTGATCTTCGCCCTCTATTTTGAGATAGATTTTCATAATATCGCCGCATTTGGCGTTGCCCACCTCGCCCACGCCGTCGGCGTTTTCGATAGAACCGACGTTTCTGGGGTGCAGGAAATGATCCATAACTTTTTCGCTGTATAATGCCATAGTTTTTTACCTCACAATACGAATTTCTTTTTGCCGCTGACCTTGTCCAGCCACAACGGCGACATTTTACGCAAATATTCCACGGTTTCGGGAATGACTTTAAGCATATAATCGATTTGCTCGTCGGTGTTTTCCTCCGACAGGGAAAGCCGCAGCGATCCGTGCGCGACCTCGTGCGGCAAGCCGATGGCCATCAGC
>JBJFAC010000008.1:0-1933 GCA_051887715.1 Candidatus Neoclostridium sp. | reverse complement strand
GTTCATCGGCTACACCGGCTTCCATTCGGTGCGCGAGGTGCTGGACTTACTGCTCGGAAAAGCGCCCGATCCCGCTCTCGTCAAGGAGATTGCCGACTACGTTCTTAATTTCGACGAGCAGATAGTGGGCGTACACGACCTTATCGTGCACGACTACGGTCCCGGCAGAAAAATGATAACCGTGCACGCCGAAGTGCCTGCGGAGGGCGATATGGTGGAGCTGCACGAAATAGTGGACAACATAGAGCGCGGTCTTGCCGAGCACTACAACTGTCTTGCGACCATACATATGGATCCCGTCGTCACCACCAGCGAAAAAGTCAATATGCTTAAAGCCGAGTGCGAAAAAATCGTCAAATCCGTCGACGGAAACTTCACTATGCACGATTTCCGCATCGTGGAGGGCAAGTCGCACGTCAACGTCATTTTCGACGTCGTGCTGACGCGTGAAAGCAAGCTGAGCGAAAAGCAGGTGCGCGCGATGATCGCGGAGGGGCTGGCTAAGCTGGACGAGAAATACTGCCCCGTGGTCGAATTCGACTATCCGTTCGTCTGAATTTTGACTTGAGCGGCGGCAAAAAGTCAGTCAGGTTAACCAAAGCGCGCCTTTTTAGCGGACAAAATAACCAAAGCGCCCTTTTTAATTGACAAAACGCGTTATTTTTGCTATGATATTTGCGTTCGATCAATCGGGCGAGCGACCACGCCGCCCACAAGGAGAAATTTATGAATTACGACGTAATAATAATCGGTGCGGGACCGGGGGGAATCTTCTCGGCGTTTGAACTGCGTGACAGCGGCAAAAAGGTTGCCGTTTTCGAGTGCGGCAATATGCTAAGCAAGCGTAAATGCCTGATAGACGGCAAGAAAGTCAAAAGCTGTATTAAATGCAAAACCTGCTCCATTATGTCGGGCTTCGGCGGAGCCGGCGCTTTTTCCGACGGTAAATACAATATCACCAACGATTTCGGCGGCAATCTGTACGAGCACGTCGGCAAGCAGAAGGCGCTCGAACTTATGAAATACGTGGACGAGGTCAACGTAAAATACGGCGGTCACGCAACCAAGCTGTATTCCACCGCGGGCTCGCGCTTCGGAAAGATCTGCCTTCAGAACAAACTGCACCTGCTCAACGCGAGCGTGCGTCACCTGGGCACGGACATCAACTACATCGTGCTGGAAAACATCTACGACGAATTGAAGGATAAAATCGAATTTTACTTCAATACGCCCGTTACCGAGATCCGTAAAAACGACGACGGCACGTTTACCGTGGTTGCCGACAAGGAATACACCTGCAAGGACTGCATCGTGTCCGTGGGCAGAAGCGGCAGTAAGTGGATGGAGGAAGTGTGCAAAAAAATGGACATTCCCACCCGCTCCAACCGCGTGGACATAGGCGTGCGCGTCGAGCTGAAAGCCGAGATCTTCGAGGATCTGACCAACGAACTGTACGAAAGCAAAATAGTTTACCGCACCGAAAAGTTCGAGGACGACGTGCGCACGTTCTGTATGAATCCGCGCGGCATCGTGGTCAACGAAAACACCAACGGCATAATAACGGTCAACGGTCACAGCTACGAGGGCGAGGATAAAAAGACCGACAACACCAACTTCGCTCTGCTCGTGTCCAAGCATTTTTCCGAGCCGTTCAAGGACAGCAACGGCTACGGCGAGAGCATCGCTCGCCTGTCGAATATGCTGGGCGGCGGCGTAATCGTTCAGCGCTTCGGCGATCTGGTGCGCGGCAGACGCAGTACGCAGAAACGTATCGACGAGGGCATAGTAACGCCCACGCTGGCGGCAACTCCGGGCGACCTGAGTCTCGTTCTGCCCAAGCGTATTCTCGACGGCATCATCGAAATGATCTACGCGCTTGACAAGGTGGCGCAGGGTACTGCAAACGACGACACTTTGCTGTACGGCGTGGAAG
>JBJFAC010000007.1:0-1937 GCA_051887715.1 Candidatus Neoclostridium sp. | reverse complement strand
CGGCAGATAAACCGCCTCAAATCCGTCCTTTTCAAGCCGGCGCACGGAAGAGAGTACCGCCGCGTGTTCGATGGCGGAAACGATTACCCGTTTGCCTTTGTCCGCGTTTGCGAGCGCCAGTCCTTTTATAGCAAAATTATCGGCTTCCGTACCGCCGCTCGTAAAGAAAATTTCTTTAGGCAGAGCGTTAATAGCCTTTGCCACAGCTCTTCGCGCCTCGTCCACGGCGTACGCCGCGTTGCGACCGAACGAGTGAACGCTGTCCGCGTTGCCGAACGCTTCGCTAAAATAGGGCATCATAGCCTCCTGCACTTCGCGCGAGATCGGAGTGGTTGCCGAATAGTCGAGATATACCTTCATAAAAATCTCCGTTATAAAAGAGTTTATCCGCAAACGACTGCGAACAAACTCTTTTTAAGTCAGTTTTTAGCGGTAATGCCGATAGACAAATCGCTGAGCTGTTTTGCCTCCACCTCGGAAGGCGCTTCGGTCATGAGATCGGACGCGTTCTGAACCTTCGGGAAAGCAATTACGTCTTTAATATTGTCGGTTTTGCTCAGCAGCATAATCAGTCTGTCCAAGCCGAACGCAAGACCGCCGTGAGGAGGCGTTCCGTAATTGAGAGCGGTTACGAACCAGCCGAACATTTTTTGTATTTTTTCGTCGGTAAAGCCCAGTGTTTCAAACATTTTGTTCTGTACTTCTTTGGAGTGGATACGAATACTTCCGCCGCCTGCTTCCTGTCCGTTAATAACCAGGTCATAGGCTTTGGCGCGCACGGCGAGAGGATCGGTGTCAATAAGCGGCAAATCCTCCACCTTGGGCATAGTGAACGGATGATGAACGGCGACGAGACGACCTTCTTCTTCGCTGTACTCGAACTGCGGAAATTCGGTTATCCACAAAATATCGTACTTGTTCTCATCTATAAGATGCGCTTTTTCCGCAAGCTTTAAGCGGAGCGCGCCGAGAGAAGCAAATACCGTTTCGTTTTTATCGGCAACTATCATTAAAGTGTCGCCGGGCTCGGCGTTTGCTCGCGATAAAATAGCGTTTAATTCGTCTTCGCTGAGGAATTTTGCAATAGACGATTGCACTCCATCGGCTTTTACTGTAACGGTAGCAAGTCCTTTTGCCTTGTACGTTTTTACGAATTCGCCGAGAGCGTCGATATCCTTTCTCGAAAGAACGGGATTGGGTTGCTTAGAAAAGCCCTTGGCGTTAATTAAACGCACGCTTCCGCCCGCGGCTATCGCGCCGGTAAACACTCCGAAGCCGCAATTTTTAACTATATCGGAAATATCCTGAATTTCCAGTCCGAAACGCGTATCGGGCTTGTCCGAACCGTATCTCGTCATAGCCTCTTTGTAAGTCATACGGCGAATATTCTGCTCGAATTCGACGCCGATCGTCTCTTTGAAAACCTTGCGGATAAGGCGTTCGGCAACGTTCATAACGTCCTCTTCGTCGTCGACGAAGGACATTTCCATGTCTATCTGAGTGAATTCCGGCTGACGGTTTGCTCTTAAATCCTCGTCGCGGAAGCAACGGGCTATCTGATAATACTTATCGAAACCGCTGACCATCAAAAGCTGTTTGTAAAGCTGAGGCGATTGAGGAAGCGCGTAAAATTCGCCGGGATGAACGCGGGACGGCACGAGATAGTCGCGCGCGCCCTCGGGAGTGGATCTGCCCAAAAACGGAGTTTCGATTTCAAGAAAGCCGTTATCTGCAAAGAAATTGCGGATAATGGAGCAAACCTTGCTTCTCAGCATTATTTTTTCCTGCAAATCGGGCGTTCTAAGTTCAAGATAGCGGTATTTAAGACGGAGCGCCTCGCTTGCATTAGGATTATTTTCCACGACGAAAGGCGGAATATCCGCGTCGGCAAGTATTTTCAATTCTTTAGCCACAACTTCAACCATACCGGTTTTCAT
>JBJFAC010000006.1:0-8525 GCA_051887715.1 Candidatus Neoclostridium sp. | reverse complement strand
AAGAAGATATTCGCACTGCCGATATGCATAATGCGACAGCCGAAAGCGGTAGCAGGAAAATATACGTCAATAAACCGGAAGCAACAATACAGCTTTATAATTTTTAGGTTAAAATTACAAAGTGCGATAAGGTGGATTAAGCGTGAAAAAGAGTAATTTATTTAAACTTTTATCACAATATAAAAACCAGCTAATGGGGCGGAATGTAGAATGCGATAATGACGGCTGTGTCGATTGCGTTGTTATGTCGAAAAACGACGTGAAAATTTCGTTTTCGGAAGATTTGCGAGAACATATAACCAATATGGTTTTAATGCGAGGGAATTCTTCATTAAGAGTGGATTTTCGCTTTGTTTCCGTTCATGGCGATTTTGTTAACGTTGATGTTCTCCAAAGCGGTTTGCATAAATTAAAGCGTCAAAATTGTGTTGAGAAAGATGAAATATTCCTGTATTTTCGCTTTTTGAGTAGTAGTAAAATATTGTAATTTTGCCGATTATTTTTTTGGTTCAATAGGCCTCAGCCCTCTTGCTTAACTGTGAGAGGGCTGATTTTTTTATAACAACGGCAAGACTCGTAGAGGATTGCCGTAAAAACCACGGCTATGCCGGAAGGTAACCCGGTAAACTTTAGATTTAAGCCTACGTATGCGACGCTTCACCGCTGCGAAAGCCGAGGGAAAAAGGCGCTTCGGTTCACCGAAAAAGCTTTAGCGCAACGGGCGGCAATCGTCGAAAAAGCGCATAACCCGATATTCTATATAATAATATAGAGAAGAAAATATCCCGTGAGGTGCAAAAAATGGAATTAAAAGGAAGCAAAACGGAAGCTAATCTGATGACGGCGTTCTCCGGCGAATGTATGGCGAGAGTAAAATACGAGCTGTACGCCGAGCATATGCGCGACGGCGGCTACGAGGACTACGGCAATAAAGTCGATTTCATTTCCGGAAACGAGCGCGAGCATGCCGAGCTGTGGCTGAAGGTTATGGGCTACGGCGACTGTTTGCCTGCCGAATGTGCGCGCGACGCCGCCGAGGGAGAAGAATACGAGGCGGACGATATGTATCCGCGGTTTGCAAGACAGGCGGAGGAAGAGGGCTTTACCGAGATCGCGCGGCTTTTCCGCGAGGTCGGTCAGATAGAGAAAACGCACGAGCGCGAGTTCAACAAGATGAAAGCGGCGATCGAGGAGAACCGCGTGTTCACCCGTCCGTACCCCGTCAAGTGGGTGTGCCTTGCCTGCGGAAACGTATACGAAGGCGAAACTCCGCCCGAAATTTGCCCCGTGTGCGGACACACAAAGGCGTATCGGTTCGTTAAGTGCGAAAACGACTGAAGAGTGCGCCATCCGCGCCAAAAGCCGATTAAAGGAGCAAAATGTTAACAAATTGTGTAAAAAAAGAAAATTTGTCTAAATTATGCTTTCATAAAAACTTGACAAGCGCCGAAAGTAATGTTATAATTACACTGTAGATATGCCGTTTGGAAAACACACGGCAAAAATTTCATTGCTTTTGGAGGGTATATGAGTAAAAAGATCAAGCGCATCATCGGGCTTATCGTGTGCCTCGCGTTGAGTTTGTGCTTTTTCGCGTGCAGCGGAGAGGATATTAAGATATCCGGCAAAAACCGCGTCACGCTTCAGGCAGGACAGACGTACGACGTACCGGTATCCGGTCTTACCGGAACCGATGTAGAGTGGAAGTCTTCCGACGAAACCGTTGCAACCGTCTCCGGTGGTAAGGTATTGGCCATCAGTCAGGGTGAAGCGGTAATAACCGTGTCGGAAGGAAAGAAATCCGCGTCCGTGACGATCGTAGTCCGCGACAACCGCAGTTACAGCGTAACCGTGGTGGGAGTGGATACGTACAAAGTCGGCTACGGCGAAAAGATCGCGAAACCGGCGGATCCCGTCAAGGCCGCAACCGCGCAGTACACCTACACGTTTAAGGGTTGGTATGCGGGCGGACAGCCGTACGACTTCAACAGTCCGGTAACCGCAAACATCGTAATCGAGCCCGTATTCGACAGAACGGTCAATAAATACACCGTAACCGTGGGCGACGTACAGCAGGAATACGAATACGGTTCGCAGATAGTGCTGGAGGGCGAGCTTGCCGCTCCGACTAAGGAAGCCACCGCGGAATACAGCTATTTGTTCATCGGCTATTACGACGGCGAAACCAAATGGGATTTTGCAAACGGCGTGGTAACCGGCGACGTAACTCTTACTGCTAAATTCCAGGAGATCAAGCGTCAATACGCCGTAACTTTCAACGGAAAGGCAGCCGAGTATTATGAATACGGCGCAAAGCTGACCGCACCCGCGGCTCCCGAAAAGGCTGCGACCGCGCAGTACACCTACGTGTTCAAGGGCTGGTACGTGGGCGATAAGAAGTGGAACTTCGACGTCGACACCGTAACCGAGACGACCGAACTCGTGGCTAAGTACGACGAGCAGATCAACACGTACACCGTCGTCGTGGGCGACAAAACGCAAACTCTCGACTACGGCAGCAAAATAGCGGCTCCCGCAACTCCCGAAAAGGCTGCGACCGCTAAATATACCTATACTTTCGCAGGATGGATCACCGAAGACGGCAAGGTTTGGGATTTCGCTAAAGATACCGTTACCGGACCCGTAACGCTCACCGCGTCCTTCAACGCAACCGTAAATCAGTACGACGTGATCATTCCCGCATATACCGTACTTGAGAACGGCGAATACAAGCAGATCGCCGCAAGCACACAGAAAGTAACGTTCGGCGAAAAGGTCGCTCGTCCCGCAACTCCCGCAAAGGAAGGAAAGGACGGCAAGAGCTACTATTTCGACAAATTCGTCGTTAAGGGCACCGAAACCGAATGGAATTTCGAAAAGGACGTAGTTGAAGGCAACGTAGAGCTCGAAGTGCTGTTCAAGGAATGCACCGATAAGTTCCTCGTAAGCTTCGACGGCATCCGTTTTGAAGAATACGCATACGGCGAAAAGATCGTTCGTCCCGAAACCGATCCCGTAAAAGAACCGTCTGTCACCACCGAATACCTGTTTATGGGTTGGACGACCGAAGACGGCGTTGAATGGGATTTCGATACGGACGTCGTAACCGAAAACGTCAAGCTGATTGCCTCTTTCGGTGAAAAAGACAGAGTATACGTAATCAAATTCGTAGTAGACGGACAGGAGCTGGAAGAAACTCAGGAAGTTAAGATCGGCAGAAAGATCGAACAGCCCGAAGGAACTCCCGAAAAGGCTCCCACCAAGACCAAGACCTATACGTTCACCGGCTGGTACAACGGACAGGAAGCGTGGGATTTCGATAAGGCTATCGAAGGCCCCGTAACTCTTACCGCACGTTTTGCCGAGAGCGTAAGAAAATACACCGTAACCTTTGAAACCAAGGACGGCACGACCACCGCGCAGTACGTTTACGGCGCAAGAATCGATCGTCCCGAGGACGCAGCCGATTACATCGACGAAACGCTGGGCAAGAAAGCGGTATTCGTCGGCTGGACGGTCGGCGGCAGAGAGTGGGATTTCATCGGCGGTACCGTAACCGCGGACGTCACTCTCACCGCGAAATACGAATTTAAAGACATTTCCTACAACGTTACTTATCTCGACGAGAACGGCGCGCTTCTGTTCACTCACAGCGTAAAGAACGCGGGCGAAGTTATCCGTCTTGCGGCTCACGAGAAAGCAACCGACGCTCGTTTCGTCTACACCTTTATCGGTTGGACGGCTGACAACGAGACCATATACGACTTTACCGCAGAACTGACCGCAGACGTCGTTCTCACGCCTGTTTACGAACAGTCCGCTCGTATCTACACCGTAACGCTGGTCAACTACGACGGCAGCGTATTCAAGGTGCTGGAAGGCGAGACCGGCTACACCTACGGCGAGAAGTTCTATTATCCCATCGACGCCGACCAGCCTATCAAGGAAATCGGCGACGAGAATTCGTACGTATTCGACCATTGGGCTATTAAAGAAGACGGCGAAGCGTTCGAGGGCGAAGTTATCGGCAATATGATTCTTCGCGCGGTATACATTATCGACAACAATCTCTACACCGTCAAGTATTACGACTACGACGGCAACCTTATCGAGGACGCAACGCAGAATTCGATCAAACGCAACAAGCTGCTCGTGCTGCCCGATATGGAAAAAGCGGCAACTCTGGAAGAGAAATACATCTTCCTCGGCTGGGCAACCGAAAAGGGCGGCGCAGTCAGATATCCCGCTTCCAACGCGCTTATCCGTTGCTCGGGTAACATGGAAATGTATTCGGTATACAAGACCGAAATCATTTACTACACCGTGACCGCATCGGTAACCGACGAGGACAACACCTATTACATCACCGACAAGAACGGCAACGTTCTGACTGCGGACGACCTCAGCTTCACCTACAACACGAAGTTCGAGTTCAAGCTTGCCATCAACACCGAGTCGATGGGCAGCGTAGCGGTCAACCTCAACGGTAATCCCCTGTACGCAAACGAAGACGGAGTATATTCGTTGTACGTTCGCGATAACAACAACCGTATCGCAATCACCGGACTTACCATTCGTCGTTACACCATCACCGGCGCAGTCGCTATTGCAAAGCAGAACGACGAGATCCCGATGATCATCGACGAAAGCGACGTGATCGTCAAGCTCACCGACGGCGACGAAGTACGCTATATCGAAGACGCGGTAAACGGCGGCGTGCTTGAAATCAACGCTCTGCTGAAAGGCGATTACACCGTCGAGTTCGTAACCAGAAACGCAATCGGCGAATTCTCTCCGATTTCCACTCTCAAGTACGTTCAGGCGCTCAACGCCGATTGGGCAGTCGCTAACGACACGATGACCTGGACTTTGGAAAGAAGCCTGGTCGGACTTGAAGACGTTACCGTAAGCAACAACTACAAGATGGACGCAAACGGCGTAGTTTCTCCCGTCGAGAACGTAATGAGAAACAACCTCTACGTTACGGTCAACGGCGCTAATCCCGGAGAAGGCGACTTCATCGCTTCCGTAAGCTACGACAAGTGCGACAAAACGCAGACCACGGCAGACGGTCCTTCGTTCGGCTTTACCTTCTGGACCGAGTCCGGAGTAAATCTTTCCGTATACTTCGTTGACGAAGGAAAGATCCGTATCGTCGGCGGCCCCGTTCTCAACTGGGAGCCCGGCCACAGTCCCTATCAGTCCGGAAA
This sequence comes from Candidatus Neoclostridium sp., assembly GCA_051887715.1. Taxonomy (GTDB): domain Bacteria; phylum Bacillota; class Clostridia; order Christensenellales; family Pumilibacteraceae; genus Neoclostridium. The sequence goes on along the minus strand of JBJFAC010000006.1, from coordinate 3,315 downwards.
GCTCGTTTGCGGAGTAGGCGCTGTCGGAAATATGTACGGCGACTGCTACAGACTGGTAACCGTAACCTTCGTTAAGAAGGACGGCAACCTGTATCTGTTCGGCTCGTTCGCAGACAAGTACTATTCGGTAGTTCCGGTAAGCAACAAGCTTATGGGCTACATCGATACCGCAACCGGTACCGTATACACCGCAGAGATCATGGCGGGAAGCAGCCAGAATCAGTTTGCAAACCGTCTGCATCCCACCGGAGAATATCAGACCTATCAGCACGACGAATTCAAGCGTCTTGCTAACATCACGGGTATGTCCGCCGACTACGGCATCACTCAGGTCGCTCCCGTAGACGTCTACGGCGTAAGATACAGCGAACTGCCCGAGGATATCGACACCTACTTTGCAAGAACCGAAACCCGTTTCGAGACCACGCTTGACAATCACGCAAGCCTGTTGGTCAAGAACCCCACCGGAAGCAAGACCGCGGTAAGCGTGTTCAACGAAGCAACCTTCACCGTAGTTCCCGATCCCGGATACCGTATTAAATCGGTAGAATTCGAGGGCGACTATTATCCCTACTACTTCAACGAGAAGGGACAGCTCGTATTCGAGTTCAGAAAAGACCTCGGCCGCTACGGCTCGTATAAAGTCAACGTTGTCACCGAGAAGGGCGGCATCGAAGGCTGGACCAAGTACAGCGGTGCGTTCACCATCGAAGGCACTCCCACCGATAAGGCGGTTGCGGTGTTCGTTGGTATTGACAACGCATTCGTCGTAGGACTCTACGGCGACGCAGAAGGCAAGTATTCCACCTATCTGCCCGCAGGCGCATACTTTATGGTTGCCGACACTCAGTGGGATACCGCGGGCTACGCATATAACGACATTGCAACGCCCGTAACCTACAGACAGTTAGCAAACATCGTAAGCGACGGAGGAGCGCTCACCAAGAACGTCGACTTCGCTCTTATGACCGGCGGTCTCTCAATCGGAGCAGGCAAAATCGGCTACAGCGACGTAACCTGGGACGGCACTTGCGATAAGGACTTCACCATATCCGTACACTCGTATTCCGAGCACAGCTACTTCCTCAACCGTAAGCTGGCGGACGGACAGATGATCTCCTACAGCCTCAAGTTCAACGAAAACCAGGGCAAAACGGCTTCCGGCGCAAACGAAGCAAACGCTCAGGACCTCTACATCAAGAACACCGTTGGCGGACAGAACCTCGGTATGAACAGCTACGGCGATCGTTGGGGCGGAGACGCTGTCAAGACCTCTCCTGTAAGAGGACTTAAGCAGACGCTCCAGCAAGGCTTCTACAACAACGTTTACAACTTCGCGTATGCAAGAACGGGCAACACCGTTTATATGCTGATTAAATACGAAGGCGCGGAAGACTGGGTTGCAGTTTCCAAGGTCAACGTAACCGACGCACAGGCTCAGATAAGACTGCATATTTCCGGAGCAGGCGCCAGAGGCTTCGACTACACCTACAGCAACTTTGCCTTCAACGGTAACGCAACCGAAGTCAACGCGATCATCACCGCGGCTTCCGGCAACAAGTCCACCACGACCATTCGCGACATCGGTACTCCCGGCGCGGACGGCAAGTACGACACCTTTATCGAAGGTAACTACGGTCTCGTAATTACCGATCAGACCTTCAGCAAGTCCGGCGACGTTGCAGTGATTACCGCAACCGTTCACACCAGACTTCAGAAGTATCCGTTCTTCGGCTTCGTAATGCGCGATCCCGAAACCGGTAACTTCGTCAACATCGGTATGAACTCCACGACCAACACCTGGAGATCTTCGCTCGGCGACGGCAACGGTTGGACCTACAGAACCGCAGCGCTTCCCGCTCTTTGGGATATCCCCTTCGTGAATATCGGCGACGGCAATACCGCAAACCCTGTTGAAACCGACTTTACCATCAAGGCGGTAGTAGTGGGCGACTTCTGGACCATCTCGGTCAACGGCAACACGGCTGTCTCGCTCGACCTGCGCAGATACTATGAAGATTACTACATCGGCGGCGGCGCAACCGCTTCCGGCGCGGCAAGCGGCAACGCAAAGCATCCCTGGACGAACGACACCGAAAAGTTGTTCCCGACGGGAGATAAGTATCAGCTCGGCTTCTACGCGTTTGCAGATACTGTCAGCCAGGCTATAGTAAAAGACATCACTCTTACCAAGTCGGAAAGAGAAGGCGAAATGCTTGTCGAGAACGCAAATCCCTTAAACGTTGAATCGGTTAAGAATACCGCGGATATCGATTACAATATGTACCGCGCGAAGGGTAACGCCCGTCCCGTCAGAACCGCGAAAGTGGCTGAAGGCGAAGCGATCGTGCTCACCCTCAAGTACAACGCGGCAGGCAACGGCAAGAACGGTCACCAGCAGAAAATTGACACCTCTAATCCGAATAACGACGGCGGCGACCACTACACCAAGTTCAAGCTCGCAGGTCAGTCACTCGGATTCAACAACAACGGCGCGGCTTACGGCACCGGCGTTGTCACCGGCAACACCTTCGACTTCGGTTTTGGAAGAGACGGCTGGGGCTTGACTCTCTTCAACAAGACCGAGTACGAGCTGGCGGTTGCAAAGGTCGGCGGAAAGGCTAAGCTGTACGGTAGAATTTACGGCGCAACCGAGTGGAAGGAAATCTTCAGCATCGCAACCTCCGATCAGTACGTATTCATCGATAACTTCGAGGTAGTCAACCGCGGCGAATGCGCGATGAACGCTTCGTTCACTCACTGCTACAGAGTTGCCGCTTCGGAAATCACCTCGCACATGAACAGCGTTGGATACGAAGCTCCTTGGGGCTTTGGTTCCACCAAGTACAACGAGGACGGCTCTGCTGCGTTCTACGCTCACGTTACCACCGCAGGTCAGCAGCAGAAAGGTGCTGCGTTCCTGCCCTACGTCAACTACACCGCAAAGGACAACACCGTCGTTATCACCGGCGACTACGCAATGTTGAACGGCGGCGCAAACGAATCGCAGTTCGGCTGGAACTTCGTTGACAGCAATGATAAAGCCAAGAACCTGTACTTCAGCATCGTTCCCTTCAACGGTTCAAGCAAGATCCGCGTCGGCTGGAATTCCTTCCGTAACAACGGATACGGCAGACGTTACACCCTTTATTCGAAGGACGAGGTAAACGGCTTGTACGCTTACAATCCCGCACCTCTGGCTCTTGCCAACCAGGTGACCAAGACGTTCTCCGCTAAGTGGGTTGTCAACAACTACCGTTACACCTTATACGTCGGCGAATACGGCAAGGAAGCAACCACGCTCGTGCTCGACAT
>JBJFAC010000005.1:0-1944 GCA_051887715.1 Candidatus Neoclostridium sp. | reverse complement strand
TAGGGTTTCGGGATTATTCCGTCCGATTACTCAGGTCCGTGGCGAATAAATTTAACGGAGGTTCATATAACTATGGACAACAATTGGAAGAGCGAGATTATAGCTCAGTACGCAACTCACGAAGGAGATACCGGCAGCCCCGAAGTTCAGGTGGCATTGCTGACGTATCGCATCAACCATCTTACCGACCACCTCAAGACTCACGCAAAGGATTTCCATTCCAGAAGAGGACTTCTTCAAATGGTAGGCGCGAGAAGAAGCCTTCTCAACTACCTCAAAGAAATCGACATCGAAAGATACAGAAATCTCGTTGCAAAGCTTGAAATCAGAAAGTAAGTAAATTTGCAAGGGCATAAATTTTTTTATGCCCTTGTTTTAATACGAGCGCCGACCAGAGAAGATCGACGACTCTACGGAGGTTTTATATGAAGGAAGCAAAAATTTTCAAAACTACTATCGGAGGAAGAGAAGTTACCATAGAGACCGGTAAGTACGCCGAGCAGGCGAACGGCTCGTGTTTCGTTCGTTGCGGCGATACCGTCGTTATGGTCAACGTAACTATGTCCGAAACCCCTCGCCCCGGAATGGATTTCTTTCCGCTCAGCGTGGATTACGAAGAAAAGATGTACGCAATGGGCAAAATTCCCGGCGGATTTAAAAAGCGCGAAGGCAGAGCAAGCGACAAGGCTATTCTCACCTCCCGTCTCATCGATCGTCCGCTCCGTCCGTTGTTTCCCAAGGGAATTTTCAACGACGTATGCGTAATTGCAACCGCGTTGTCGGTTGACACGAATATTCCGCCGGAAGTATACGCAATGCTCGGTTCTAGTATCGCGCTTTCCATTTCCGATATTCCGTTTGCCGGACCTACCGGCTCGGTCGTGGTCGGATACGTTGACGGCGAATACGTTATTAACCCCGATCTCGAACAGAAATCCAAGAGCGCTATGCACGTTTACGTAAGCGGCACCGCCGACGCGATTATGATGGTGGAGGCGGGTGCAAACGAAGTAAGCGAAGACGTGATGCTCGGCGGCATTATGTTTGCTCACGAAGAGATTAAAAAGCAGGTCGCTTTCATTAACGAAATCGTCAAAGAAGTGGGCAAGCCCAAGCGCGAGATGGAACTTTATCACGTTCCGGCAGATCTCGACGCAGCCGTAAGAGAATACGCTTCCTCGCTTATCGACGCCGCATTGGAAGAAACCGATCGTCAGGCTCGTCAGGAAAAGCAGGAAGAGGCGGAAAAGAACGTTCTTGAACATTTTGCGGAAATCTATCCCGAAATGGAACGTGAAATCAAGGACTCCATTTATTATATCACCAAAGAAAAAGTACGCGCAAAGATACTCAACAACGGATTCCGTCCCGACGGAAGAAAGCTCACCGAAATTCGTCCCATCTGGACCGAAGTAGGTATTCTTCCCAGAGTACACGGCAGCGCGGTATTTACGAGAGGTCAGTCGCAGGCGCTCACTACCTGCACGCTCGGAACCATTGCCGAAGTACAGAAGCTGGAAAACCTGGACGAAGAAGTGTACAAGCGTTATATGCATCACTACAACTTCCCCGGATACAGCAGCGGAGAAGCAAAGCCGCTTCGTTCGCCCGGCAGACGCGAGATCGGTCACGGCGCACTTGCCGAACGCGCTCTCGAACCGGTAATTCCGTCCGAAGAAGAATTCCCCTACGCAATCAGAACGGTAAGCGAAATACTCAGCTCCAACGGTTCTACTTCGCAGGCAAGCGTTTGCGGTTCTACCCTGGCGCTTATGGACGCAGGCGTGCCCATTAAGGCGCCTGTAGCCGGCATCGCAATGGGACTTATCAAGGACGAGGCAAGCCACAGAATAGCCGTTCTTTCGGATATACAGGGAATGGAAGACTTCCTGGGCGATATGGACTTCAAGGTCGCCGGAACGACCAAGGGTATCACCGCCATCC
>JBJFAC010000004.1:0-8572 GCA_051887715.1 Candidatus Neoclostridium sp. | reverse complement strand
ATCATATTCTCCCCACCCTTGTCAAGCGTTTTTACATACTTTTTTAAAATTTTTTTCTCTCTTTTTCCGTAAAAATTCAAAGTAAGCAAAAAACCGCGGTTTTACGATGAAAAAGGCGGTTTTTGCAATAAAAGGAGACAAAACACAGAATTAATCTTAAATAACCATCACGCGTTTGTGAGAATTTTCATTTCTTCGTCGCTTAGAACCAGCTCGCAGCCGTCCAGATTCTGAAGAAAATGTCCAACGCTGGACGACGAGAACAACGGAATAACGCGCGTATATCCCGGCATACGGTAAAGATTTACAAGCCAGGCAACGACGAGAGCGGACGCGTCGACGCCCTTTTCCCGAGCCATATTCTGCAAAGCGCACAATCTTTCGCCGCATATCATATTTGCGGGCATGCGCGAGGGCACGGAATATCCGCCCTTGGAAAGACACGAATAGGCTACCAGCGGCAATTTTCTGTCGGTCAAAAATCTCATTCTTTCTCGTGTGACGCACTCGTTGAACTTATATCTCGGCGCGACGTCGCTCCTTTCGTAAAGATAGGAAAAACGCTGTTGCATAACGGTGAAGGGCGTGTAATTCTTTTCTTTTGCGATCGCGTTTGCGTCCATAAAGCGCCACACGTCGTAGTTGCTTGCGCCTAAAACGCGCACTTTGCCCTTTTTGACCAGCCGATCGAACGCTTCCATCGTCTCTTCGAGCGGAGTGGCAGGATCGTCGGTGTGAGCGTAGTAGAGATCGACGTAATCGGTCTGCAATTTTTTAAGACTTTGGTCGATCCAGTATTCTATCTGCTCTTTTTTCAAGCCCTGTCCTTCTCCGTGGCGGTCGAAGCCCACCTTGGTTGCGATGACCAGTTTTTCTCTGCCGCCGCGACTTTTCAGCCACTTACCCAGCGTGGTCTCGCTTTCGTCGCCGCTGCCCTGCCAGTGCGCGTAGTTGTTGGACGTGTCGATAAAGTTACCTCCGCGCTCGACGAACGCGTCTAAAACGGCGAAAGAACTTTCTTCGTCGGTGGACGTACCGAAATTCATTGCGCCCAGACACGCTTCGCTGACGGACAATCCGCTTATTTCTATTTTTTTCATTTTTGCATCCTCTCTATTACGTAATCTTGTACCTGTTTTGAAAAATCGACGAATATACCGCTGTAACCCGTCACGCGCACCATAAGATCGCGGTGTTTATCGGGATGTATCTGCGCGTCGATAAGCTCCGACACGCTTTGACAGCTGACCTGCACGTGCAGTCCGCCGTTGTCGAGATACCTGCCGACCAGCGAGGCGAACACCGCGCGTCCCTCTTCCCCGGCAAAATTTTCGGGTTGAACGTCCAGGTTGAGCGATCCGGAAGCCAGCCCGTCGGTGGGGAGCTTCATAAGCGAGCAAAGCATTCCCGTCAAGCCGTTTTCGCACGAGCCGAACGACGGCCGAGAGTTCTGAGACAGCGGCTCTCCTTTTTTTCTGCCGTCCGGCGTTGCGCCGAGTTTTCTTCCCATTACGACGTTTTGCGTGTCGCTCTGAATAGAGGGCATAAGCACTATTCCGTACCGCTCGGTGTACGGCTTACTCAGGCGGGAAAGTATATCGAGATAATCGGAAAGCACGCGCACGGCGTGATAATTCGACAATCGGTCGTCGCTGCCGAACTTTTTTACCGCTTTGCAATCGGCAAGCACTTCGTCGTAGCCCTCGAAATTCGCGTCGAGCGCGCGGACGAGCTGTTTGATCGTGTACTTTTTGTCGATAAACACCAGCTTATCCACCGCCGTGAACGAATCGACCAGCGAGGCGAAACAAATGAGCGTTTGGATCTGAAAATAATACTTCGCCGCTCCGGCGTTATTGGCGGTTGCCGTTTCTATCGGAGGAACGCGCAGGCAGTCGCCCATAGTCAGTATCGCCGACGGATGACGCTTGCGGACGGAAAGCTCCAGCTTGAGTTTTTCCAGCTTTCGGAGCACGAAGTCCTCCACGCGACTCTCGAAGTCCGCGTACAGGCTTTCCATAGAGACGTTTTCGCGGTCTGCCGCCGCGCGCAGTACGCACAGAAAATCCTCGCTCCAGCCGCCCGGACAGTTGGTTCTCATATACGCGATCTTCAGTTTTTCTTTTTCCTCGGCGCTTGCGTCGGGCGAAAAATGAACGGATCGGGGCGACTGCAGCAGCCAGCACGAATTTTTGCCCAGTCCCGCCCAATTGCAACCGAAATGCTCGTATTGTCGCGCGTCGGCAAGCGGAACGCCCATTTTTTGGTACGCCGAGATTACGTTCCCGTCGTTGTACACCATAAGCGAGCAGCTTTCCAGCATCTTTTCGGTTAAAACGCGCCACAGCTGCGGGTGCTTATCCGCCATTCCTTTATAATATCGGACGACCACCACGGGGTTTTTGAAACCTTTGCGGATACAACGGGCGAACAAAGTCGTCAGCTCGTTCACCGCGTCCGCGCCGTTTTCGTCCGTTCCCGCAAGGTGCAGATATTGCGGAGCGTCGAAATTAAGTATCCGATCCCAACCGGTGGTGTTGCCGTCGTCGCCCAGCTGGTGCTCCCCTCTGCCCATAATCAGGTTGTGCTTACAGTAGTAATCGGTTATTATTTCTTCAATATATTCGTCGGATACGCCGCGCGCTTTATCTTTTAAATATATGCCGTACAGAAATACGTCCGGTCTGCCCAGCGAAAGCGTGGGATTGGCCGAAACGTAAGCGCAGTCGATGAACGCGATCAGCCAATAGAGCTGCATCGCCTCCAGAAAGGTTTCGGGAGCGCGACTTGCCGCCGCGCGGAGAGCGTCCACCATAGTCTTTTTGCCCGCTTTTTCGGCGGCGTCGGCGTATCGGAGAGCAAAAGCGATAACAGCGTCGTAAAACCCGATCGCGCCGCGTAAAAATATTTCCTTGTCCCCGTCGCTCTCGTGCAGTTTAAGACTTTCCTCCGCGCGCGCTCTGAGCCCGATAAGTCCGTTTTCGATAAGGTCCTGCCAATCGAGCGTGCAATGCCCCGTTTCAAACACCGTGGTGCGATAGAGATTTTTTTCGTCGTGAACGAACTTTTGAAAATACTCCTCTTCCTCGAAAGTCAGCACTTTATCGACGTATCTTCCGGCAATGACGTCCGATTCGCTTACGGGAACGTCGACGCTTTCCAACAGACAGCGCATAGCTTTGGCAAAAGCGAGCGGCTGCGCAAGTCCCGCGCACTGCTCTTTCGCCTCGCCGAGCGCTTTTATTCGCTGAAAGCTTGTCGATTTAAGCGGCTTTTGCGCAAGCGCCGCAATCGCCTCTTCGATATTGTTCATCCTTTCCTCCGTTGTAAAACCGTATCGGTTACTTCGTCAGTACTTATATTATACATCGGCGCGGAGGTTTTTGCAAGCGTAACGCGGAAAATTTTTTAGTCCGTATCTTTATCGGTTCAGAACGTAACATTGCAAAACGCTTCGGCTTTGACCGATTTTTTGCACTTCGCTCTTTATTTTCCGTAATTTGCGGCAATCGTTGACAAATCGGCAAAGCGGTGTTATAATTTTCGTAAATACGAACGGGAGAGAACATATGCAGATTGGCATTACCGGGGAAACGGAAGACTGGCTGATTGCGGCGGAATGCGGCTATGACTATTTCGAGGAACGGCTTATGCGCATAGCGGGGCTGGACGAGACGGAATTTGCAGAGGTAAAGAAAATGCCCGCCCGCACCGGCTTGAAAGCGCGTTTTTACAACTGTTTTTTCAGCGGCAAAGTCCGCCTTTACGAGCTTGACCGCGACCGCCTGAGATCGTACTGCGACAAGGCTTTTGACAGAGCCGCCGCGCTGGGCGGAGAAATTGCCGTAATAGGCTCGGGCGGAGCGCGCGCAATTCCCGAAGGTCAGACAAAAGAGCAAACCGAACGAAAGTTCGTCGATATTCTGCGCCTTATCGGCGAAATTGCGGCAAAATACTCAATGAAAGTAGTGGTCGAGCCGCTTAATAAAAACGAAACCAACTTCATAAACACCGTTGCGGAGGGCGCGGCAATCGCAAGAAAAGTTTGTCTTGGCAACGTCGGAACGCTGGTGGATTTCTACCATTGCAGCGTTAACGGCGAAAGCCTTGACGATCTGGACAAGGTCAAGGACGTGCTTTGGCACGCGCATATCGCCCGACCTTTTCCGGACAGAGGCGCTCCTAAACAAAGCGATATTCCGCTTATCGCGCCTTACGCCGAAGCGCTTAAAAAAATCGGCTACGACGGAGCGATAACCGTCGAATGCGCTTGGAAAAACGTTCCCTCGGAAGCGCGAGAGGCTTTCAAAGCGATGGAACTGTTCAGATAAGGATCGAAACTATGCAATTAAACGACATCTGGGGCTACGGTCAGCTGTTCGGCTTTTCCGCGATAGACGGCGTTAACAGCCGCACGGACGACTTCGTAGCCATGACGGCAAGTGAAAAAATTAAACTGCAATTCGAGCTTGAAAAGCGGATATGCCTGTATTTTCCCGTGCCCGACGCCGTTTTCGACTTCGTTACGAGCGACGTCATTTATTCGGCGAAAAACGGCTTTTTGCTGACTTACGAAAGCGCGGACACGCTTATCGGTTACAGCCCCGTCCCGCCCTCGTTTTCGGCTGAGAGCGGACTGCGCGAAAGCAAAATCGGCGATGTTTCGGTCTACGACGACGGAATTAACTACCTTGCCGCGGCAATCGTAAAATCGGGCGACTCCTTCCTTTTTCGCATCGCGCGCGCTCACTCGGCAAAGAAAGCCGCCGAAAAAGCGGAGCGCGCTCCTTCCGCGACGGAAGCGGACGCGCTGATGAAAAAACGCCTTGCTTACTACGAAAAGCTGCCGCCTTGCAAGGACGCAAAATACGAAAAACTGTATTACAAAGCGCTTTCCGTGCAAAAAGTCAACGTGTATTCGCCCGAAGGCAATATACCCGTGACGTGGACCACGCCCGACCGCGTTCCGCACAAGAATATGTGGCTGTGGGATTCGGTATTCCACGCGCTCGCGCTTGCCTGCTACGACGGTAATCTCGCCGAAAGCGCGATAAAAGCAGTGCTTTCGCAGGCGCGTGAAGACGGATTTATTCCTCACATGGCTTCGCCCGACTCTGCCAGCAAAATAACGCAACCGCAGGTGCTTGCCTTCGGCGCGTGGGAGGTATATCGGAAAACGGGCGACAAGCAGTTTTTGCGCGACTGCGCTCCCGTAATAGAAAAATTTCTGTTGTGGACGGAGAGCAACCGCGACGAAAACGGCAACGGGCTTCTGGAGTGGCACACCGACTGCTCCGACGCCAGATGCAGATGCGACGAATCCGGAATGGACAATTCGCCGCGCTTCGATTTCGACAGTTCTCCGGACGCCGTGGATTTTTCGGCTTTTCTTTGCAACGACTGCAAATATCTGTCCTACATTTACAAAGAACTGGGCGATTTCAAAAAATTCGCGACGTGGGCGCAAAAAGCCGTGTCGTTATCGCAGAAAATCAACGAGCTGATGTGGGACGAGCAAACGGGCGCGTATTACGACAGACTGACGAACGGCTCGCTGACCGGGGTGCTGACGCAGGCAAGCTTTTTGCCGCTGTTTGCCGGCATTTGCAGCAGTGAAGACGCCGGGCGGCTTGTCGCTACGCTGACCGACGAAAATCTGTTGTGGACGCCCTTCCCGCTTTCCTCGGTTGCCAAAACTCATCCCTCCTACTCCACGGATATGTGGCGCGGAGGAGCGTGGCTGAACTATAACTATCTTATAGCGCGCGGACTGATAGATTACGGCTACTTCGACGTTGCCGAACGGTTGCGCGACAAAACGCTTCAAGCCGTGAACGAGTGGTACGAAAAAACGGGCAGTATATTTGAATTTTACGATCCGGAAAACAAGGTGTCGCCTTTGGAATGCGACCGCAAAGGTCCGCCCGTTTTACCGCCCGACTGGCGCAAGCATATACACTCGATAAGCGATTACAACTGGTCGGCATGCTTTACGATGCTGTTTATTCAGCGCGAATATTATTCCGATAAAAAATAACACGAGGAGAAATTTATGAACAGAGATTACGTTATTACCGACGATATGCTGGAAATCACGTCCTACACGCAGGAAGGCAAGCTGCCCGATCCGTTCCTGATGGAAAACGGAGAGAGAGTAAACTCGCTTGCGGACTGGGAAAAGCGCAGAAAAGAGCTTTATAAAAACGTCGTCGAACTGCAATACGGCGTTTTACCGCCCGAAAACGAGGTTTTAGAAGTGGAAACGCTGTATTTCGCCTCTAATTCCAAGGTATTTAAAATAAAAGCCGGACCGCTTTCACACCCCGTCGTCTTCCGCATGAAGCTTATTATGCCGGCAGGCGTTGAAAAGCCGCCCGTAATAATCGACGGCGACGGCTGTTTTAACTATTCGATGGATAAAGAATGGCTGAACGCGGCGCTGGACAAGGGCGTCGCCTGGGCGCTGTTCGATCGGACCGAGCTTGCTCACGACGTGCAGGGCGAGGGCAGATGCAAAGGTCAGCTTTTCGAGGCTTATAAGGATCTGAAATGCGGCGCGCTTGCCGCCTGGGCGTGGGGTTATTCACGCGTTACGGACGCTCTCGTAAGGCTTGGACTGACCGACGACGACTGCATCGTCTTTTCCGGACATTCCCGCGGCGGAAAAACCTGCGCGCTTGCCGGAGCGCTGGACGAGCGCGCGGCGATAGTAAACCCCAACGCCACCTGCGCCGGTTCGATGTCCTGCTACCGCTCGCACGTGACCGCAAAATACGACGGCGGCGATCAGGTTCTGCGTTCCGAACAGCTTTCCGACCTGTGGCGCGCGTTCGACTTCTGGATGGGCGAAAAAATGGGTAAGTACTGCCTTCGCCCGAACGATCTGCCCTTCGACTGCCACGAACTGAAAGCGCTTATCGCGCCGAGAACTCTGCTTTTAACCGAAGCGGCGGGCGACGTGTGGAGCAATCCCGTCGGATGCTGGCAGACGACTATGGCGGCAAAAGAGGTCTATTCCTTCCTCGGCAAAGAGGACGAGCTGCTTTTGCACTTCCGTCCGGGCAAGCATTTCCACGACGCGGACGACGTTAAAACGCTGGCCAAGGTCATTGAACGCAGGCTAAACGGAGGCAAAAATTTCGATAAAAACGAGTTTTTCCGCCTGCCCTTCAAAACCGAAGGCATCCCCTCTATATTCGACTGGAAAGCGCCCGAAAAGAAGTAATTCGTCGCTTTTTCGCGCGCAGGAGCACATGCGCATATACGCACGCGGCAATAACGGCTTTTCCCCGTTTATTATAAACCGCGTATAAAAGACAGACGAGCCGCTCGTCTGCCTTTTTCTTTTTCCGTTTTTTAATAACGCGCGGTTTATTAACAAAGCCGCCGCCGTTTATTTTACGATTCTAAATAATTCGCCGCTAAAAAGCCATAATTTAATTGTCAAGCCTATCGACTTCTTCTTCAAGAACGGTTTTAACGCCGTAGCCCGACAATACCTTGACGAAAGTCAGTTTAAGGCGCGTGGTTTTATCGGGCATAATTTTAATTCGGTCGGTTTTACTCTTTTCGCTTTTAAAACCGAACGCCGGCATTGCGTATATTACGGTTTCCTTTTCGATAGGAACAATAACCTCGCCGCCCGGCCGAACGCCGCATAATTTTTCGCCGCAGTCGGATATTATATCGTACGTTAATTGCTCGGTCGTAAAACCCTTTGGAAGCGCCTGCGCCCGAACTATCAATTTTCCCTCCTCTTTTTCGCTTCGGTAAATAGCGCCGCTGCTCCTTGCGACGGTTTCGGGCTCGCCTTGAGCCTTCTCTACGCATTCGGTGCGCTCGTCGATCATCAGAATATACCTCCCGTTAAAAAAAGTGCGCCTACCGGAGCAGACGCACAAAAAAAGCAAACTCCGATAGTCGCCAAACCAACTGATTAAGCAAAGAGCAATCTACGCTATTTTCAGTAAGGAATTTGCATTTTTATCAAATTCAAAAGAAAACAGCATAAAATTATCTCTTAAAGATAAAAACAGCCCTTGCAGGATATTCAATTGGTTTGGCGTAAATAGTATACCGTACTGCGCACATTTTGTCAAGTAATTAGCATAATAAAACCCGACTTCTAAAAGCCGGGCTTTATATCAATAAATACCGAATTTTTGTAAAAACGCACTGATTTCCCGCCGTTTTCGGTTTACGTTAAACTCTGTTCTTGATCTGATCGGTGATTTTGGACAGGAATTCGTCGAAAGCCACGGTCTCGGTCTGATCGGTTTCGCGGTTACGCACCGAAACGACGCGGTTTTCGATTTCGTTTTTACCGACGATCAGCATATAGGGCACTCTGTCCACCTGACGCGCCTCGCGCACCTTGTATCCGATTTTCTCGTTGCGGTCGTCCAACTCTACGCGTATTCTGTTTGCGCGCAGTTTTTCGTATATTTCGTTGGCGTACGACTGATCGGTTCCCGGCAAAGTGAGCACCTTGACCTGAGTGGGAGCCAGCCAAACGGGGAACTTGCCTGCAAAATGCTCGGTAAGTATTCCGATGAAGCGCTCGATAGAGCCG
>JBJFAC010000003.1:0-1961 GCA_051887715.1 Candidatus Neoclostridium sp. | reverse complement strand
ACCGAAGCGATCAAAAACAACGTTTTCGGCACGCTGAACGTCATCGAATGCGCGCAAAAGTACGGCACGGGTAAGATGGTGCTTATTTCCACCGATAAAGCGGTAAACCCCTCCAACGTCATGGGAGCCAGCAAGCGCATTGCCGAAATGCTGGTTCAGACCAGGGGCAAGACCGGCTCGCTTAAAATCGCGGCTGTCCGTTTCGGCAACGTTCTGGGCAGTAACGGCTCGGTGGTGCCCATCTTCCTCGATCAGATACGAAAGGGCGGTCCCATTACGCTGACCGACCGCAACATCAAGCGCTACTTTATGTCCATACCGGAAGCCGTGCGCCTCGTTCTGCAGACCGGCGCGTTCGCCTCACGCGGAGAAGTGTTCGTGCTGGATATGGGCGAGCCCGTCTACATTTACGATCTCGCCTGCGACCTCATTCGCCTGAACGGACTGGTGCCCGAGGTGGACGTTCCGATAAAAGTCACGGGGCTTCGTCCGGGCGAAAAGCTGTTCGAGGAACTGCGCTACGATAAAGAACAGGTGGATAAAACGGCTCACGAGGGCGTTTTCGTCAATAAACTGCAGGACATCGACCGCGAAGAATTCGATAAACAGCTGGAAAAACTGCGCGCTCTTGCCGTAAGCGAGGACGAAGCCGCAACCGAAGCGCAGATTTTTGCCATGGTTCCCAGCGAATACAGGAGGAAAAATAAAAATGAAGCCTGATAAAGATCGCATCCGCGGCACGGTCATAAGACTTTCGTCAAGCCCCTATTATATCACGTTCGTAACCGTTCTCGCCTTCCTTTTCTACGTGACCGGGCTGTCCAGAACGGGCATTATCGTTTCAGCGGCGCTGTTTGCCGTAACGCTTTTGCTGTGCGACAACGAGCGCTACTGCTTTGCTCCTTTGCTGACTTTGATTTTTCAGCTGTCCTTTATGTCCGGACGCGGCAAGGACGAGCTGCAGCATTTTTCTTCGCCTTTATCTATTGTCTGCTTCGCGATAGCCGTGATTATAATCGCGGTCGCCGTCGCGCTTTATTTTATTAAAATCTACAAAACGCGCAACCGCAAAACCGACTTTTTCCGCCGTCCTATGTTTATAGCGTTTGCGGTGCTCTTTCTCGTCACTATTGCGGGCGGACTGTTTTATTCCCCGTACGACCTGTCTTCGCTTTTGTACGCGTTCGGAATAGGCGGAATGTTTTTGGCGTTCTACGCCGCGTTCGCGTTCCTTTTGGACAAAACCGAACAAACGCGCGTTTTTCTGGCGCGCACTATGGTGGCGGTAATGCTGCTGGTCGCCGCGGAGCTCGCCGCGTTCTACGCCTTCAATTTCGGCTCGTACGGCGTTATGGACGACAAATGGAAAGCGGTTATGCACGTCGGCTGGGGCATAAGCAACACCGTGGGCGCGCTGTTGGTGACGCTCATCCCCGCCGCGTATTATCTTATCAACAAAAACTACAACGTGCGCTTTAACTACTTTGCCGTGTTCGTCGCGATAACCGCAACCTACTTTACCATGTCCCGCACCGCGCTGGTCGTGGGCGCGCCGATGTGCGTGATACTTACGGTAATTTCTTTCATAAAGCGCAAAAACCTGCGCGCAACTCTCGGAATTATGTCGGCAAGCTTCGTTCTGACCTACGTCGTAGCCGCGCTTATTATCGTTCTGTGCGGAAAAACGGAGGTTTTCGCCGCTTTCTTCATCGAAAACTCGGTTTCGGGCTCCGGCACGGTAGAGCAAGCCTCGCGCGGGAGAACCGATCTGTGGAAGGGCTATTTCGAGCTGTTCAAAACCGCGCCCGTTTTCGGCGCGGGCTTCTACAACGCCTTTAACAAGCTTCGTCTGACCGGTATGACCATGTTCTCCGGTATGGCGCACAACACCGTTTTGCAATACCTGGGAAGTTGCGGCGCGGTGGGACTAATCGGTTATTTATATCACCGCTACCGCTCGG
>JBJFAC010000002.1:0-1963 GCA_051887715.1 Candidatus Neoclostridium sp. | reverse complement strand
AACGTGATGCAAGGCTCGAAATCCGCCACCCTATGACATCTATCACACCACCGAAAACAGCAAACCTCTTCCGCTCCCTCGCCGACCACCCAAATACCTTTAACCTCTTCCGCTCACTCACCGACTGCCGCTCCGCACATCCCCGAAAGACGTGATCCGTTTTTCGGCAAATACAAAAGCATCCGATATTAATTTTCAGGCTCTTTAACGTAGCGAAAGGAAAATCGCATCTATTTATAGCCGCAAAAATATTATGAGCATAAAAAAACTCGGAATTTCGTCCGAGTTCTTTTCTTTTTAATGCTTGTTTTAATTCCGAGAGATGCCGTTAGAGCGGCGGTAAGACGGAGCGTCTTTACGCAAAGGCGGCATAAAGCCACCCTATTGCCTCCGACAGCGGAGCCGCGCTCTATTGCCCAAGAGCAACAAAGACTTAATTTCTTCGTCGGCGACGGAATCGTGCCCTATCGTCCGCAGAAACGCGGCAACGGGCGGTATATCGCTTGACGCTTTATATGTCAGCGCACAAACAATAGTAGTTTGGCTTATTCTGCGGTACGCTGAACGGCAGATACGACCATATCGAAGCTTGCTTCCTGCAACTGAGCGGCATTATTCACTTCGTTGCTGAGATTTTCAAATTCGATTTTGACCGAGAAGGTCTTTTCGGCGCTTTTTGCCATTTTTCCGGTTACGATCGTAACGAGAGAGCCGTCCGCTTGAGCCAAATAGTCAGAAAGATGCTTGCCGGTGTCTGCGCCGTCAACGTAAACCTTCATCTGTTGAGCGAGCTCGTTGCTTACCGAGGTAAGTTTGATAGCGACTTTATAATCGAACGCTACGCTGCCGGAGTTGGTAAGCTTCATATACGCTTCGTACGAAGACGAGGGCGCAACGAGTTCGTCGGCGGCGATGCCGAATACGTTTTCCGTAGTTGCGACGGAGAAATCAACGTCGGTGTTGTTTTCTTCGGCTTTCATATATCCGGTAGTTTCGTCCAACTTATTCTTAACCAGACGGGTGCGAATGAGCGTTACTTTAAGCGATCCTGCCTGCAGGTGGTTTTCCACTTTGGTCTCACTGCTGAACAAAGCGTAAGTTCCGGAAACCATCAAAACCATACAAAGCATAATCGTCATTGACGCTACGAGCACTGCTCTTAACTTTCCTTTTACCATTGTTATGTCCTCCTATTAAGATTTATCCGCTACGAGCGATCGGACGGGCTTTTCAGCCGCTCGACCGCGCGAAAAGATACTTATTTGTCCTGTTTTTCCGAATCGGTGTTTTCCTGCTGTTCGGCATTATCGGCTTTGACGGGCTCCTGCTTTTCAGCCGCCTCTTTCTCTGCCTTATCCTTTTTCTTTTTAGCCGCTCTGTCCATTTCCTCGACGATAACGTCGCGAACGACCACCGCCGCACACAATAAGGCTATAATAATTGCCGTTATAATGAACACTACGATCAATTTATCCATATTCGTACCTCCAAATATTGATTACGATTAGTTTGCCCTTTGGGGAGCAATTACCGTTTTAGTCTCCGTTTCCGTCCGCGTTGCCGTCCTGACCGTTTTCCGAATGCGTATTTTCGCCCGTAGCGCCTGCCGACGTAGACGCGCCGTTTGCGGTCTCGGTCGAAGCGTTCTGCGCGGCGGATTTTTGCAGTTCTTCAAGCTGTTTTTTCAGCAATGCGATCTCGTTGTCCTTGTCTTCCTTTTCCTTGGCGTGCTTCATTTTTTTGTCCGCACCCACGACGCTTACTATCTTTACTACCTCGTAAGCGATGATGATCAGGCAGGGCACGATGATAATGAATATAAGTCCCAGGGGCGTTTTGAACGCGTACACGAGGAATCCGAGCACGACGCTTTGTCCTTCGACTTTACCTATTATGTAGTTGACGCCCAGCTCCGTCGTGTCGATTTTCTGCTGTCCGACGTTGTCCTTGCTGGAGGTGTTGT
>JBJFAC010000001.1:0-8665 GCA_051887715.1 Candidatus Neoclostridium sp. | reverse complement strand
TAAAATAAATCTGACTTGCCGAAACGAGATCGACGGCAACGCAAGCAAAACGCTTGCCCTGCTTGCGGCATATATCCTCGATAGTGGCGTCGCCGCAAAAATCGGTGATTATGCGTGCGATTTTGGCTGCGTCGTTGGGTACGAAAAGATTGCCGTTGTGAATTTCTTTGGCGCTAAGGCTTGCGCCGTACTCCATCATACGGTCGGCGGAAACGCCATAGCAGTATAAAGCGCCCACGATTGCGCCCACGCTGGTGCCTGCGACTATATCGAAAGACAGCCCCGCTTCCTCGAACGCCTTCAGCGCGCCTATGTGCGAAAAGCCGCGCGCTCCGCCGCCTCCCAGGCACAGAGCGGTAACGCCGCGCTTTTTCAGCTTGCCCGCTTTGATAAGAGCAAGACGTTTAAGCCGCTTTGCTTCGTCCGTTTGATTGTTGTTGCCGAAAAATCTCATAGATAAAAAAAGTCGCCGCAAAAGAGAATACCCGATTTGCGGCGAAAATATAATCGACCCGAAAAAGCGCGCGTTACTGAGCGGCTTTGACGATAACCTTCAGCTTTGCCGAAACTTCCGCGTACGGTTTTACGGTAATCGTGTATTCGCCCACGGTTTTGATGGGATCGGACAGAACGATCTTCTTTTTGTCGAGATCTATGCCCTGCTTTTTAAGCGCGTCGGAGATAGCCTGCGTGTTGAGAGCGCCGAACAACTTGCCCGTTTCGCCCGTTTTTATCTCCACGACCACCGTTTTTGTTTCGAGCTCTTTCGCCAGCTTAACAGCTTCCGCTTTTTCGGCGGCTTTGCGTTTTTCTTCGGCGGCTTTGGAAATGTTGATGCTGTTGATCTGGGTGGATGTAGCAACGGTTGCCAAGCCGTTCTTAATCAAAAAGTTTCTGCCGTATCCGTCGCTGACCTCGATAACGTCGTTCTTTTTGCCCTGCCCTTTAACGTCCTTTAAGAGAATTACTTTCATATCGACCACTCCTTTTTCTTTGGTAATATTATATAACGAATCGGAAATTTTGTCAAGCGGGAATATTTTATTTCGCTTTTAGCAAAAATAATATTGTAAGCGCGTGTCGCTTAGAATCATTTTTCGGAGGAATTGTATATGAAAGACTTAAAATGCGGCTTGACCGTGTGTAAACACAACAAGGGCTATTGTTGTTGCGCCAAAAGTATCGACGTGGATAAGCACGCCGACTGCCTCACCTATACGCCCGTCACCGGTAAAAAAGATATGGAAGCCGCAAACGATTTCAAAAAAGCCAACTATACCGTCGATACCGCCGTTGCCTGCACGGCTAACTGTATTTTCAATAAGCAGAACGTCTGCCACGCCAACGGCATTACCGTTATGAGCGAGGACGGCAAGCCCGCCGGCTGCCTGACCTTTATCAAAGCGTAACCGCGTTCGGTTTCTGCAAAAAAAAGCGTCCGAAAAACGGGCGCTTTTTCGTTTAAGGGAATAATTAAGCGTTTTCCAGCGCTAAAAGCGCAAGCTTATTGTTGATTCCGCCGCTGTAGCCCACAGCGTCGCCGCCTTTACCCACGACTCTGTGGCAGGGCACGACGATGCAAAGCGGATTTGCTCCCACGGCGCCGCCGACGGCACGCGCCGACGTTTTTTTGCCGAGTTTAAGTTCCGCTCTTCGCGCGAGTTCGCCGTAGCTTATCGTCGTTCCGTACGGCACCGAGCGGAGAATTTCGTACACGCATTTTTGAAAAGGTGTGCAGCGCGGCGTCTTAACGCCGAAGTCGACGGGCGGATTTTTGCCGCTAAAGTATAGGGCAAGCCATCTTTCGGCTTTGTCGAAAACGGGCAGACGAGCGTTTTCGCACTGCCCGAAATTACGCTCCGCGCCCGGGTTATCGAAAATAAGCCCGGTAATAAATTCTCCGTCCGAAAACAAAATCACGTCGTCGAAAGGAGCGGGCGTTTCTGCTTTTTTGTAAAACGGAGCGCAAAGAAACGTCGTTTCAGTCGTTTTTTTCACCGTCGTTACCGTCCTTGTTTTCCGCGCCGATCTCGGAATTA
This sequence comes from Candidatus Neoclostridium sp., assembly GCA_051887715.1. GTDB lineage: Bacteria > Bacillota > Clostridia > Christensenellales > Pumilibacteraceae > Neoclostridium. Next base: position 6,626 of record JBJFAC010000001.1, on the reverse strand, counting down.
GCCGAAGAAAGCGTTTCGGCTTTCGGGGGCCGGTCTTTTTTTGCAAGGAATTTACCTATCGGCGGAATAAACGACAGTCTCGTTTGTCCGGCGATAAGCGCCGCAAGCATTATGATCGCGCCTGCAACGAACGCAACCGATATACTCTCGCCGCCCCACAGCCAGCCTGCAAGCGCGCCGAAAACCGATTCGGTGGAAAGTAGCATAGCGCTGGTTGCGGCTTTGGTGTATTTCTGTCCGAAGCTTTGGAAAAGGAACGCAACTCCCGAAGAAAGCACGCCCAGATAGAGAAGGGAAAGCACAGTTTCGGGAAATTTAAGAACTTCGATATCGAGCGCACCGTCGTATATCGGCGCTATCAGCCAGGAGATCGCGGCGGCGAACAGAAACTGAAGCATAGTTAAAAGACAAACGTCGTCCGTTTTCGTAAAACGCGACAGCGCTATGATGTGCAAAGCGAAGAACAGTCCGCATACGAGAGTCAGCCCGTCGCCGGAATTGAGAGAAAGCGAAGAAAGGCTGATAAGCCCGATGCCGATTAGCGCCGCTACCGCGCAGATCACGTCCAACAGATCGGGTTTTTTGCGGAAAATCAGCGCGTATAAAAGGGGTACGAGCACGACGTAGAACGAGGTCAGAAAGGCGCTGTTGCCGGCGGTGGTGTATTTTTGTCCTACGGTCTGGAAAAAGTACGCGCCGAAAAGCAACGCGCCCACGATCAGCCCGTGAAGCCAGGTCTTTTTCGTCATAAGCTTCATTTTAGGAATAAAAATCAGCGCGAGAAAGACCGTTGCAACGGTAAAACGGAACGCGAGGATATACGTCGCGCCCATAACGTTTACCTGGTTTTTAACCACCACGAAAGCCACGCCCCATATTACGGTAGCCGCAAGCAGCGCCGCGGGGGCAATTATTGTTGTCAATCTATTTTTTTTCATACCGCATATTTTAGCACACGCGCGAATTTTTTGCAAGCGACCGAGGGAGCGAAAAACGGGAATTTTGAAATTTTCTTTCGCTTTGCGCCCGTAGTCTACCCCGGGTATTATTCGCGAGCGCCGCACGTTTCTATTATAAGCGCAACGCCTTCCGAAAATTCAAGCGTTATTTCGTCTTCTGCCCATTCGTTGCTGACGCCGAGAGGGAAACAACTGTCCGTTTCGGCGCCCGAAAGCGGATATTTTGCTCCGGCAAGACAAACGCCGCGGCATTTTCCCGTCAGCGAAAACAGCGAAAAGTAACCCTTTTTGCGCGGAAAGACGTATTTTCCGGGAGGAACGACGGTGTAGAGCGCGTCCAAGCCGTACATAACCACGCGCGCGCCCCTGTTTGCCGCGAAAGCCGCCGCCTGAATATTTCCGATAAAGTGATCGCTCCTGCCGCCCTCTACGCAGTACAAAGCAAGGTCGGTAGCGCCCTCCTCAAGCGCAAAACGGATAGCCGCCACGGTATCGGTATCGTCCTTTTCCGACGGGAGCCGCACGACTCGGACGCCTTTCGGAAGCTTTCCGCGGTACGAGTCGAAGTCGCCCAAAACGACGCCCGGGGTTACTCCCGCGCGAGCGGCGTATCTAACGCCCTTGTCGCAGGCGACGATAAGCTCCGCAAGATTTATATTCGGCATAGCGCAGAAGTCGCCGCCCGAAATTATCGCAACCGTTTTCATTTACGCTCCTCCGGGAAAAATGCAGCGCCCGAACGGGCGATTTTTTTACGCACCGACGGGTGAAGATGCGCCATATCCAGAAGAGAAAACTGCTCCGGCATCGAATCCAGCAGGAAAAATACCTGTTTTATTATCTCGTGACGGTATACGGCGTTATTGCCCTCGAACGACAGAATTATAAACGTGCAGTCAAAGCGGTCGTCCTTCGCCTTTTTGACGGCGTAAACCGAACCGACCAGATTTTCGCCCGTTTTTCTGACGGTATCGAGTATGGCGGTTTTAAGCGAATCGTCGAGCTTTGCCGCCACGATTTTTTCGCCGGGCGCAATGGTATCGAGAAATTCGTCTTTCTTTTTTGCGTTTAAAGCGAGCTCGCGGTGCTTTTTTCTCGCCTCCTCGGCTTTTTGCGGCTGACCTTCGGCAAGGTAAAAGCGCTCGATAACGTCGGCGCTTGCAACGTAGTTGGAATTGCATTTCATAGCGCGCTCTATCATATCCACGCCCTTTTCGTCTCCCTGCATCAAGGCGAAATTGCCCAGAATAAACAGCGCGTAATCGCGATCGTCGTCGTTTTCGGCGTGCTCGGCAACGAAAGAGCACACTTCTATCGTCTGCTCTTTTTTGCAAAGCGCACGATAAGCCTCGGCAACGGGACGAAGAGCGGTGTGGGTGAGCGCGCTTTTATCGGGATTGTTCAGCCCGCCCGCCAACTCGAAAGCCTCCACCGTCTGGCAGGGCTTGACGAAAAACGCCTCTCGCTCCGTGCGGTAGGCTTGCAGTCCGTTTCTCAGTCGTTCGGCGCAGAGCGCTTCGTCCACGTATTTCTGTGCGGAAATCGTCTCTTTGGTAAAAGCGTCGTCCGTATCGGGCAGAGTGATTTCCACCGAATTAACGCCCAGCTCTTCCATCAGTTTTTTCAGCGAAACGCCGTTTTCGTAGACCGCCGGCGTGAGCTTTACCGCCTTTTCTGCCCATTCTTCAGGGTTTTTGCGCAATAACGACAGAAAAGCGTCCGTCATTATCTCCGTTTCGTCCGACCGAGGCTGTTCGGGAGAGTAGTACGGACGGTCGCAATAGTAGTCCCAGTCGTCGAAAAACGATTGCAGGCACAGCTCTTTCGCTATCGCGTTTACCAGCGTCTGCTTATCCTCGGACGAGCGCGCGCTTTCCGTAATGAGTTTTTCGCCTACCGCCGCCCCCAGCGTGGTGCGGTACACCTCGGCGGAGGTCAGATCGTAAAAAACGAGGTTGTCCACCGCGCCGCGCGGTAGCCGCTTGAAAAAGGAGTTTTCGGCAATCACGGAGGTCAGCTCCCACATGGACGCTTCCGCCATTCGCTTGCTCAGCGCTTTATCGTAAACGGAAGCTTGCGCTCCGGCGTACATACGTACGATCTGAACCGCTTCGCCGCGCGACAGAACGCGCAGTAGAGGAGCACCGACGTCCACGGCGCACGTATTGCCCGGTGTGATCGCAACGAATAATTCGGGAGTAAAATCAACGCTTACGGGCTTATCCATCACGCCTTTCAACGCCTCGTCCGCAGCCTTGTAAATTTCGGGAAAAACGTCGCGGGAAAGAAAGGGCGGAGTTTCGGCTTCGCCGTCGCCGGGGAAAAGAAATATAAGCGCCCACGCCGGAAAAATAAAGTACGCAAAGCAAAGAATAAGGCTTGTGCCGAACGCCCAAAGGGAATAGTCCGTGCCGGAAAAGGCGCAGTTTATGCCGAAAGGCAGGGCGATAAGGCATAATAAATAAATCCACGCTTTGATTTTTGCGCGAATTACGCAATCGACGTATTTTTTGCAGTGTTTTTTACGGCAGAGAGCCGCTTCGTTTGCAATCGCGTTTCTTTTTTCTATGCGCTCGTCTTTGGTCATGGCGGAAAATCTTTTGATTCTCACGTAGTTAGCCGCCGCGCACGCCGCCGAAAGCAGTACGATGACCGAAACGGCAGCCGCCGCCAAGGCTATTCCCCCTGCAAAAAAGCCGCCGCCCGTTAAAAAGCCTCCCGCACAGGCAAGCGCGCACGAAACGAACGCCGTAACGAACAGAACGTGATGCCTTTTTTCTATTTTGTAAAAATCTTTTTTCATACGTCAATTATAACATATCGCAATACAAAAAGCAACGGTTTGCGTGTACGCCTCTAAAGCCGATTAGGGAATTTTTCGCCTCCGTTTTTTATTAAACCGCGACCGTATCGGTAGACGTTGCTTTGTTGCCCGACGAGCGCCGTAATATAATCGTATTTAAAGCGCATTGTGATAATCGTATTAAAATAGTGTGTTAAATTACTTGACAGTTAAAAAAAGCGGTGATATAATAATTTGTAGTTTATTGCCGAAAAAGCCGTAAAAACAGTCGAAAAAAGGCGCTCGGTCCCATTTCGGACGGGCAACCGATTTGCGTTTCGCCGCGTAAAGCCGAGCCCGAAAAAAATACGGTTTTTGAGAGTCTGTAAAGGAGATCGAAAAAATGGAATGTAAAAATTGCGGAACGGAAAACGAAGAAAGCGCGGTTTACTGTAAAAACTGCGGCACTCGTCTGGACGGAAAGATCAAGTGCTTTTCGTGCGGAACGCTTAATCAGCCCGACGCCGTATTTTGCGTCGGTTGCGGAATTCGGATAGACGGCAAAAAGGTTTGCCCCGAATGCGGCGCCTTGTCGGACGGGAAATTCTGTCAAGCGTGCGGAGCTTTGCTCGATGCGCCCGTCGCGCCCGTACAAAAGCCGCAGGAAACGACGGAAACGGCTTCTGTCGTCGTCCCGGATCAGCCCAAGCCCGAGACTAAGCCCGAGCCCGTGCCCGAAGTGAAACCCGAGCCAAAGCCCGAGATAAAAACCGAAAACAGGTTCGGCAACGTTTACTACGTCAAGGAGCCGTACGCTTTATGGCAAAAGATTTTGCGCATAGTGGGCAACTCGTTCGCTATGCTTGCAATAACGCTCGCTTTTTCGTATATGTTTCTGTCGGGACTGAAAACCACGATAAACGGCGAGGAAAATCCCACCGTAATATATTATCTGTCGACGATATATACCGACGTGGACAAAATTATTCAGAACGGTGCGGATTATATTAATTCGGCGCCGCTGATAATACAGGAGCTTATCGCCACTGCGATTTACACCACTATGCTGATAGTCGTGCTCGTAAACTGGATAATTTGTCTGATCAACTTTATAAAAACCACCAAACACGGTTGCGAATACACCGTTTTGCGTAAGTCCGCTCAGACGGTGTGCTTTTACGTACTTGCAAACGCCCTCGTGCTATCCGTATATTACAAGTTTATTCGTTTCGGCGGTGAAGAGCAGGCTTTGACCTTTAACAGCGCTACCGACGCCGGAATAGCGCTTTCATCCGTTTGCATATTGATCTCCGTTTTGTGCATCGCGGCTTCCGAATGGAAAAAGAACAACGTGGCGCACAATATCGTCAAGTACGTCACGACCGCGTGCGGAATAACGATCGCGGCGGTACTGTTATCCCTTCTTTGCACGAACGGAGTCGGCACCAAGAACGGCGACGACGTTTACGTGGTCAACGGTTTTGCCGCCGTATACAGTACGACAACCGACCTGAACGTCTTTCTGACGATAGTGGGAACGGCGTTCAACGTGGTTGCCGTCTGCTACTTCGGCGCGATCGTCGACAGCTTTGTGGACGGAATAGAAGACACCGTTGAAAAACGCGTGATAGTTAATTCCGCCGTTTGCTTCGGCTTCCTGGCGACGGCAAACACTTTCCTTAACGTGGCTTGCCTGGACAGCGAAGCAAGCCCCGTTAACGCTCTTACCTGTTCTATTCTGGGCGCGGTTATGCTTGCCGTTGCGATAACGACGTTCGTTCTGCGCAGAAAATTTCCGATAAAGCCCCGTAAGCGTGCCGAAACTACCGCGGAAAACACCGCGGAAAACGCTTAATCGCCGTCGGTAAAATAAAAAATCAACCTCGTCTTACCGCTCTTTTTTCGGGGAGCGGTCAAGGCGAGGTTTTTCTTTGCTTTTTTGTCCGTACAAATCCGTTTGAATAAGCGGAGCGGTCAGAAGTCGGGGGTGAAGCGCTTGTCGGAGGAGGAGCGCAGCTGCGAATAGCCCTCTATCCCGCGCTCTGCGGCTCGGTTTATAACGCTGTCGTACTCGAAAGAGGTTATTCGGCGGTTCAGATTTTCGTACTTCGAGCGGTTGAAGTCGGGCGTGTACTGGCTCATAATCGACATATACGCGCCGGGAAAGTTATCGGCTACGAAGTCGATTATTTTTTCGCTTTCGGCGCGGTGACCGGGCAGTACGAGATGGCGTATTATTACGCCGCTTTTGATAATTCCGTTTTCGCCCACCGTTACGCGCGGCTTTAGGCGCAGCATTTCGCTTATCGCCGCCTTTACCGCGTCCGGATAGTCGGGCGCAAGCGAATATTTTTCAGCCGTTTCCGGTTCGATATACTTAAAATCCGGCAAAAACACGTCGACAAGGTCGCCAAGCGCGTTTATTTGCTCCGGCAGATCGTAGCCGCCGCTGTTATACACGACGGGCTTATCGGTTATTTCCCGTATTTTTTGAAGATATTCCTTCAGGTACGGAGAGTAGGGCGTGGGAGAGACGAGGTCAACGCTTTCCGCGCCCTCGTTCAACAGTTTTTTTATTTCCGTCGTGAAACGCTCTACGGAAACGGGTTCGCCACCTATCGAACCGCTTATCGCGGAGTTCTGGCAATAACAGCACCGTAGGTTACAGCCGGAGAAAAACACGGCGGCGGTGCCGTTTTTTCCGCACACGCCGGGCTCTTCCCACTTATGAAGCATAAATTTGGACACGAAAACGCCGTCGGGGATGCGGCAAAAGCCTTCTCCTCGCGGCTTATTGCATTTTCGCGGACAACACGAGCAAATCATAGTTTACGATAAAAGCGCAATGGCAATGTTGCAGTACACCATAAGCGAAAGCGCGTCCA